>BNVB01000011.1 GCA_025997795.1 Spirochaetia bacterium
CCGGTACGGTATGCCTGGGCGAGGAATTCCAAAATGTTTTCACTGCCCTATTACCCTCCCCCAGTGCAACATACTCCGCCAAGGCGCATTTACTGCATGCGGGGCGGGTTTTCGCTGGGTGACGGAAGCGGCGGTAAAACCGCCTTTCCGCCGGTTGTTCCGTACTGGGGAATAGTCCCCAGTGCAACATACTCCGCCAAGGCGCATTTACTGCATGCGGGGTGGGGTTTTCGCTGGGTGACGGAAGCGGCGGTAAAAACCGCCTTGGCGGGGAAAATACTCCGTACCGGGGAGGGCAATAGGGCAGTGAAAACGCTTGTAGAATTCGCCCAGGCATACCTACATTTGCTGGATCGCTTAAGATCGTCGCCGGGTACGGTATGCCTGGGCGAGGAATTCCAAAATGTTTTCACTGCCCTATTACCCTCCCCCAGTGCAACATACTCCCGCCAAGGCGCATTTACTGTATGCGGGGCGGGTTTTCGCTGGGTGACGGAAGCGGCGGTAAAACCGCCTTTCCGTCGGTTGTTCCGTACTGGGGAACAGTTCCCTGTAATGGCGCATTTTTACACAAAAAAAAGGCTGTCCGTAAATCCGGACAGCCTTTTTGAGGCGCCAAAGCGCCGTTTTTGCGGAAAAAACTAGAACTTGTAACCTACGCCAATCTTGATGGTAGGACCATGGCCCCAGCGCCGCTTGGCATCATCACCATCCCGTTTTGCCTCATCTACCGAGTCTTTTTCAGCCTTGTTTTGCAGTCTGATACCATACAGCAACTCGCCCCGGACATACAGTTGCTTGGTAATAGGATAGTCAACACCGCCGCCAATCTGGATCCAGAGGGCACTGAAATCAGCAGCTTTGGGACCATTACCACCTTTATCAAAATTATCGCCATTTTTATCTTTTGCTGAAACGGCAAAGCGATACTCAATACCCAGCAGGGGGAAGGCGGTAATTTTACCAAAGGTAAAGGGATATTTACCCAAGAGGCTAAAACCAAGGTTCATGATTTTATATTTTTCATCCGAACCTCCGGTCGGGCTCATCGTACCGAAGCCATAGATAAAATCAACACCCACTTCGGCATAGGTAGCGTCAAAAAAGGCAAAAGCCCCAGGCCCAAACCAGGGGGTTTTGTAGGCATCAGTGCTCCCAATTTTCATTCCACCACCCAGGTCTCCGGCAAACAAGACGCCGCCGCCGGCGCTCATTTTAAGCGCAGGCGGTGCCGCGAAGGCCGCCGATGCGATCATCGCGGCAAAAAGAACCACAATCAATGCTTTCTTCATAAAAAACTCCTATCCACAGATATTCAAATATTAACCCGCCCCTACGGGCGGAAAAGACCAATTTTTACCTACACAAAGGTACATTACTTAAATTATCGCACAAAAATGGTAAAATGTCAAGTCCCTCGGTGGGTTTTACCGCCGCTTCCGTCACCCAGCGAAAACCCCACCCGCATATGCGCCCTGGCGGGGAGTATGTTGCACTGGGGGAGGGTAATAGGGCAGTGAAAACATTTTGGAATTCCTCGCCCAGGCATACCGTACCGGCGAAGAATTCCGCCTAGGCGAAGATCTTAAACAATCCAGCAAATGTAGGTATGCCTGGGCGAATTCTACAAGTCTTTTCACTGCCCTATTACCCTCCCCGGTACGGAGCTTACACGCCAAGGCTCAGCCCTATAACTTGGCAATTTCTCCCACCGGCAGACCCGTATACCCAGCGATCTGGTTTTCAGGTACACCCCCGCTTTTCATATTGCGGGCAATTTCCAGCTGTTTTTGTATAACTTGGGACAGTCCTTGAGACAATCCCTGAGATAAGCCTTGCGATAACCCTTGGGACAATCCATCTTCCACCCCTTCCTCATAACGGACCGCAAGGGCATCGTCCATGTTCCATTCTGTAAGCAGCATATTTTGTACCTCCGAAGCATTGGTTTCCAAAAACACCCGTAAGGTATCTTGTTTTATACACCAGTTTATCGCCTTTTTTAGCGCATTTTCCAGGCCAAGACCGGCTGTCTCGTATTCCCGGATTTTGGCTATCAACAGGGCGTAATCAGCCAGGGTTCTACTCTGCTTTTCCAAATCCGGGTTGCGGCCATGGTTGATGTTATAAACCGTTACAACAAGCTCAAGATCAATACTATCATGGTTTTCCGCTTTTTCAAAGTGATCTGACAGCTTCACCACACTTGAAGCCGGACATTCGCCGGGGCCGTTGTACAGTACAATGAATTCCGGCCGGGGAATGCTTAGCTGTTTGCTGCTGTAGAGCCGTTTGTTGTCGATGAGCTTTTCGTAAATACGGCCTATATAGAGCAGGAGCCGGACTGCCATATTAGGATTGATGGTACTTTGATGTTCCAGCAGAACCACCAGCTTATCGTCGATGGTAAAGGAGACATCATTGATCCGTTCCATAAACATCACATCAGAGAGGGTATTGATGGTGATTTTGGCTGATTCATCGTACAGGGTTCCTCTTTTAGAGGCCAAAGCGTTGTACAGTTCCCGGAGCCGGTCCGGATCGCTAAAGAGCAGCGTAAAAACGCTGGATTTGTATTGTCTGTTTACTGCCATAAGAACCTCCGTAAACCCTGGTGGGGCTTACGGTATATATAGGGTACTGTCCTTCATGGCGCTTGTATGAAATAAGAAAAAGAGCCATAAAATTTTTTGCCTTCTCAATTGTCATAATAGTATTGACAAGTATTGACAGGGTCATTATTTTTAGGTATGTTAACGACTGGTCGTTAACATATCGGTCTTAAAATAGACCAATGTAATGTAACCAATGCGTAATATTCTACGTTATTGTATTATATCGCAATAAATTGTAAGATTTAGTGAGAAAGCGGAGTAGTTATGAACGTAAAGATACCCGGATTATTCCGGTTTTGGGCAATAAGCCTTTTCCTGGTTCTTGCGCCTCTGGTGTTTGCCCAGGAAACCCGGTCCACAGAGCCCCGGTCTTCGGGGCCGCTTGCCATAACGCCGGACAAGGCGGTAGAAATGGCTATTGACCACAATTTGAGCCTCCAGCAGGCCCAAATTGGCAATGAAGCCAAGCGCCGGGCGGCCCAGACCCCCTGGAATGTATTTATCCCCACCGTAGAAGTGGCGGGAACTCTGGGCCGGTTGAATAAGGCGCCCCAAGCAACAGTAATACCTTTTCCAGCGCCTATTGGTACTGTTACCATGGGAGAGGCAAGTCCTCAATGGCGGCTTTCCGCATCGCTTCAGGCTACGCTGAACCTCAACGTTGGTACCTTTATGGGGATCAAACAAACCGTAGAGGAATACCACGCGGGGCTTGTTACCGTAGAAAAGGCAAAACTCCAGCTGGAACGGGATATCCGCAAGGCCTACTATAGTATGCTTCTGGCAAAGGAACAGATCGCCCTGCTCCGGGACAATTATGACAACGCCGAACGGCAGGTTACCATGGCCCAGGCAAATTACCGGGCGGGGCTTATCCCGGAGGTAAATCTGTTACAGGTACAGGTGGCCCGGGAAAACATGAGGCCCCGGATCGACGAGGCGGAAAATGCTTACCGCATGGCCATGGCTTCTTTTGCCCTTTTTTTGGGTCTGCCCTACGATACCGAATTTGAACTGGCGGCCCTGCCGGGTACGGTAACATTTATCACCCTGGAAGCCCAGGATTTAATAACCCAGGCGGCTTCCAAAAAGCCCGATATTGAGGAACTGCGGCGCAGGCTTTCTGCCCTTAAGGCGCAAAAAACAGCGCTGTTTTATACCCTCTACACCCCCACTGTTTCTCTTGGTTTCAACATGGATCCCACTTTTGGCGGAGATCCCTTTAAAGACAAGTTGTTTGAAAGATCCCAGTGGAAACAGCAGTCGGGTATGTTCAGGGTCACTCTGGCCTGGCGGCTTAATGCGCTTATTCCCTTTACCGTTGAACATCAAAGTTACCTCGCCATGGGCGATGCGGTAAAGTCTCTGGACCTGGGTCTTTCCCAGGCAGTGCAGGGAACCGAAGTGGAAGTGTACAACATTATTATGCAGTTGGAAAAAACCAGAACCACCACAGAAGCCCAGCGAATGACGGTGGAACTGGCGGAACGGACCCTGCGCCTTTCCCAGACTGCCTACCAAAACGGCCTTAAACAGTACATTGAAGTGCGGAACGATGAACTGGCCTTAAGCGAAGCCCGGCTGGGGGCGCTGCAGCAGAACTATAATTACCTTATGGGTCTGCTTGATCTTGAATATGCCATAGGGGCTCCCTTTGGAACCCTAAGCGGAGGAAATAAGTGAAAAAGCTGAATTGTGTTAATCGCGTAAAACGGGTTCTTCTTACGGCGCTGTTTATACCGGCGCTTTTTTTAACATCATGCAAAAAAGACGGCCCCGGCGGTCCCGCCAAAGAAGCGCCGGTGTTTGCCGTTAATACTGCCGCAGCAGTAGAGGGCCAGGTTTGGGATTATATCGCCCTTTCCGGAGACATTATCGCCGGGTCCACGGTGGATGTATATTCCGATGTGGCCGGCAAGGTAACACGGGTGTATGTGGATATAGGCCGCCGTGTTACCCAGGGTACTCCCATTGCCGCAGTGGATCCCAGTAAGCCGGGCATGAACTACATTCCCGGCGTAACCTCCGCGCCGATTAGCGGAACTATCGTTGCCCTGCCTGCCCAGGTGGGGGCCACGGTTAACCAGCAGGTACCCCTGGCCCGCATTTCCGGCAGCGGCGCCCTGGAAATAAAACTCTATGTGGCGGAGCGGTTTATTTCCAAGGTGGCCATGGGCCAGCCCTGCGAAATAAGCCTGGATGCATGGCCGGGAGAAATTTTCCGCGGTACCGTTACCGAGGTAAGCCCCGTGGTGGATCCCGCTTCCCGGACCATGGAAGTAAAAATAAACGTGGCCAACCAGGGGGACAAACTCCGGGAAGGAATGTTCGCCAAAGTTAGACTTATTACCGAACAAAAAGAAAACATCGTCAAGATTCCTTCTTCTGCGCTTATCCAGCGTTTTGGAGAAGATTACATCTATGTGGTGGAGGAATTGCCTGCTTCCCAAACAGAAGCCGCGGCCGCAGTTGAAGAAAAAAAAGGTTTCTTTGCTTCGCTCTTTTCCCGTTTTATAAAGAAAAAAACCCCGGAAGCAGAAGAAAAAAAACCGGAACCTCCTAAACAGTATGTTGCCAAAAAACGGATCGTAAAACCGGGTATCCTTATTGACGGAGTTCTGGAAATTGTAGAAGGCCTTAAACCCAACGAAGAATTTATTGTCAAAGGCCAAACCCTGCTGAACGACGGTTCCCGGGTTAACGTGATCGAACGGGTACAGCCCCTGAGCACGGAACGCTAGGAGGAACCATGAGCGTCGCTAAAACAGTAGTTGGAAGACCAACCACGATCTTTATCATTTTTTGTCTCTTCATAGGCCTTGGGTTTTTTGCCCTTATTAACCTGCGTATCGACCTGTATCCGGAAATTAATCCCCCCTATCTCCTGGTAATAACCCAGTACCCCGGCGCCGGCCCGGAAGAAGTGGAGCGGACCGTGGTGCGTCCTCTGGAAGCGGCCCTGTCTTCGGTCTCCAGCCTGGAAAAGGTAACTTCCACATCCTCCAAAGGATCAGGAACGGTGGTCATGCAGTTTACCTACGGTACAGATCTTTCCGATGCGGCCAATTCGGTGCGTGACTCCCTGGAACGGGTACGGACCGCGTTACCCACCGGGGCGGACTCGCCGATGATCTTTAAGTTTGATCCTTCCATGATACCGATCATGGGCCTTATGGTAAAAGGCAACAGGTCCCCGGAAGAACTGCGGGAAATTGCCGACAATACCATTATTCCCCGGATTGAACAAACCCCTGGTGTTGCTACTGCCAGCCTTAATGGAGGCCGGGAAAAAATTATCAGAGTAGAAATACCCCAGAGCCGCCTTGAAGCATACGGCCTTACGGTAACCCAGATCCAGCAGATGCTGGCGGTGAATAACAACCAGGTTGCTGCGGGAACAATTACCGAAGAAGGAATGTCCTACATTCTAACCACCATGGGTGAATATAAAACGCTGGAAGAAATTCGCAGCACGGTTATTTCCTATCAGGGCGGGGGCCTTGTAAATGGAAGGGCCCTGCCCCGGAGCGTGTACCTGCGGGACCTGGCCAATATTACCGAAGGATACCGGGATCAGACCAGCACCGTATTGGTTGACGGCGTAGCATCGGTAATGCTGATGGTGCAGAAACAGAGCGGAAAAAATTCCGTTCAAACCGCCAAAGATCTTAGGCAGCGGATAGCACGGATTCAGCGGGAGATACCCCAGGATTTAACGATAACCGAGTTGTTCAATACCACCGACGAAATTGAAAATTCCATCAGCCAGGTTGTTTCCGCCGCCGTAAGCGGCGCAGTTCTGGCCATTCTGATTCTTTTTGTTTTTCTCCGTTCCATTAAGTCAACGCTTATTATTGGTATTTCCATACCCATTTCCCTGATCGTTACGATCATGACCATGTACTTTGCCGGCCTTACCCTTAACCTGATGACCCTGGCGGGACTTGTTTTGGGGGTTGGTATGCTGGTAGACAATTCCATTGTTATTCTGGAAAACATCTACCATTACCGGGAAAAGGGGGCCAAACTTAAACCAGCGGCGATTTTGGGAACCTCGGAAATGGTGGTGGCCATTGTGGCCTCTACCTTAACAACAATCTGTGTTTTTGCACCCCTGGTGATGTTTCAGGGCCTTTTGGAAATGGCCGGCGAAATGTTTGCGGGTCTGGCCTTTACGGTGGTTATCTCCCTTTCTGTTTCGCTTTTTGTAGCCATGTTTCTGGTGCCGGTTCTTTCCAGCCATTACCTGCCCCTGGTTACCCGTAAGCAAAAACCGCTTACCGGGCCTTTTGTGAAACTGGATAAAAAATTTGAAAGCTTTTTTACCTGGCTTGACGAAGAATACCGCCGGGCGATACGCAAAGTGCTCAATCACAAGGGCATTGTTATCCTGGTACTTGTCGTGTTGTTTATAGGAAGTATGTTCCTTGTTCCGGTGATTGGCTGGGTATTCATGCCCCAGGAGGAAGCGGATAATGTTTCGATAAATGCCACCCTTCCCATGGGTACCGCTTTGGCCCAAACCGAATCGGTATTACAGCAGCTGCAGAACATTGTAGAAAAAGAAATTGATAAAGCCGCCTATAAAGAACTTATCCTTAGAGCCGGAGGGGGCGGTATGTTTTCTTCCGGCGGCAGTAACAGCGGTTCACTGCGGATAAGCCTGGTGGATTACAAAGATCGTATCCTTTCTGCGGAGGATATCAAAACCAAACTTCGCTCGCACTTTAACGAATTCCCGGGAGTATCCTTTTCCTTTGGCGGCGGCTTTGGCGGCGGCGGTATGGGGAGCGGCAACCCCATTGATGTGGTACTCCGTACCGACGACCTGGTAAAAGGCAAGGCCCTGGCGGACAAAATTGCAGCGCTTATCAAGGAAAGAATTCCCGAAGCCACCGAACCCAATGTGGACTTGACCGACGGGCTTCCCCAGATTGAAATTGAAATTAACCGGGAAAAACTCTACGCCCTGGGTCTTAACACCTATACGGTGGGGAACGAAATTAAAGCCGCCGTAGACGGCATTACCGCCACCAGGTACAAAAGCGGCGGTACCGATTATGATGTGGTGCTGATCCTGGCAGAAGCGGACCGCAGTACCCGGCCGGCGCTGGATCAGATCTTTATTAACAGCCAGATTGCAGGCAAGATTCCCCTTTCCAGTTTTGCCACCTACAAGGAAGGGGCAGGACCCCTTACCATCAGGCGGGAAAATCAAAGCCGGGTAATCCACATCACTGCCGGTTCGGTAAAGGGCGCCAAACTTAATGAACTGGGCGGCAAAGTGCAAAGCCTTATCACCGCCGAAATTCCCGCAGAAGATGATGTGGTCATTGAATATGCCGGGGACAATGCCGACATGATGAAGATGATGCGGAACTTTGCGTTGATCCTTCTGGTGGCGGCCTTCCTGGTATTTGGGGTTATGGCCAGTCTTTTTGAATCCTTTAAGGATCCGTTTATTATCATCTTTACCATACCGCTTTCGATGATTGGTATTGTCATTATTTACCTGATTACCGGAACGGTCTTTAACGTTCTTACCGCCGTAGGGCTGCTGGTGCTTCTGGGGGTTATCGTCAACAACGGTATAGTCCTTGTGGACTATACCAACCTGCTTCGTAAACGGGGTTATTCCCTGGTGGATGCCTGCGTGGAAGCGGCGGGAAACCGCCTGCGGCCCATACTTATGTCTACCCTGACTACCATTCTGGGCCTTGTACCCATGGCCTTTTTCCCCGGTGAAGGTTCGGAACTGGTGGCGCCCATCGGAAAAACCGTGATGGGCGGATTAACCTTTGGCACGGTGATGACGCTGTTTTTAATGCCCACCATTTATGCCATTATGAACAAGAAGGATGATGAACGGCGGATCAGGGCAGAAGCCCGGCGGGAAGCCATTGCCGCCGGTTTTAGCGGCAAAGCCGCCGCTTCCTTTGCGGAACATGCGGTAGAGGAGGAAGAACATGCAGAGGGTTGAAATTGTCGCCAATCATTCGGTGGAAGAAAATGTTCTGGAAGCCCTAAAGGATAAGGGACTGGGCAAGTACTATACCCTCTTTCCCAATGTAACGGGGGTAGGTACTTCCGGCCCCCGCATGGGAGATGCCATCTGGCCGGAACAAAATTTTGCCCTGGTAATCTGGTGCGAAAAGGCAGAGGCCAAGGGCATTGTCAAAGCGCTTGCGGAGGTAAAGGAAAAATACCCCGATGAAGGGATTAAGATTTTTGGCGCATAGGGCTAAAGACTTTGTCCGCTACTGGCTTACAAATTCAGCGCCCCGCTGACGTTTTACTTCCAGCGAAGATAAGGCCAGATACAGGTAGGGATAGTCTTCTTCCTCATAGTAGGCAAGGGTTCCCACTGCTTCTACCCATTCTTCCGGTTTGGGGTACCTGTGGCCCTTTGCCAGCGGCGCAATACTGTTTACTCCCGCAGCTTCGGGCCAGCTTACTTCAAAACCCACACTGCCGTCGTTGCCGCAGCAGCCCGGCCCGTTACGCAGAACAAAACAAAAGGTGCGGCTTAAATCCACATAACTGTCTGTTCTAAAAAGTCCTTCAAGTTTAATGGTCTTGCCCAAATAATCTTCCGGGTTAAGGTAAATATCGTTGGTCTGGGCAATAAACATTTTTTCTTTTATTTCGATAATGCCGTTTGTGTTGTTTGTTTTAAGCGCGGCGCTTCCCAAGGTAAAGTCCGCTGGGGGAAAAGCCGCTTTTTCCGCTTCACCCAACTCTACCGAACGGGTACCGGCGGCGTTTTTTGGCGTGTTTAATACCGGCCCTTTGTTGCAGCTTCCCAGCATAACGGTAAAAAGGGCCGCCGATACCAGGGCCGCCGCCGTGGGTACCCTGCGGCGTTTGTTCCGGAGCAGACCGATGATCGAAAAAACCGCAAAGAGCACCATGTTAAAGAGTACCACGCTGGCGCCGGTGGGGGTGGCAAACACATAGGAAATAACAATCCCCGCCATAAAACAAACAACAGAAATGATCGCAGAAGATACCGTAACGGACCGGAAACTTTTAAAGAGCCGCATGGAACTAAGGGCGGGAAAAATGATAAGGCTCGAAATAAGAAGCGCCCCCATCATCCTCATTCCCAGAACAATGGTAAGGGCCGTCAAAAGGGCAATGATCATATTGTAAAGTCCGGCCCTTACGCCGGTTGCCCTGGCAAAGTTTTCGTCAAAGGTAACGGCAAAGATCTTGTTGTAAAAAAGCGCAAAAAGCCCAAGAACCGCGGTCGAAAGGACAATACTCAAACGGACATCGGCCTTGCTCATGGCCAGGATACTGCCAAAAAGATAATTGCATACATCGGTATTCATGCCCGTGGTCATGGAAATAATCGTAACGCCTATAGCCAGGGCCCCGGTGGAAAAAAGCGCAATGGCGGCGTCTCCGCGGATTTTGGAATGTTCGCTTAAGCGGAGCAGGAAAAAAGCCGCTGCCACCACAATGGGAATTGACACAACCAGGGGTGCCGCGTTAAGCGCCGTGGCCACAGCCAGCGCCGCAAAGCCCACATGGGAAAGGCCGTCGCCTATCATCGAATAACGTTTAAGTACCAAGCTGACCCCCAAAAGGCTTGCGCAGAGCGAAACAAGAAACCCCACAATAACTGCCCGGACAATAAAAGCAAAAGAAAACATACTGATAATCGTATCCATTTTACACTCCGTTTAGGTTCCGTTAGGCGGACCCCTCCGTTTTATGCAGAAAAATACGCCCTGGCTCCGATTCCCGGTAACTGTCGGCGCTGCCGAAAAAAAGCTGCCGCCCCGCCAGGTGTAACACCTTGCCGCTTAAACGCAGCGCCCCTTCAATATCGTGGGATACCATGATGATGGTGATCCCCAGTTCTGTATTGATCCGTTCCAGTATTTTGTATAGATCGTTTTGGACCACCGGGTCCAGCCCCGAAGCAGGTTCGTCCAGCAGAAGGATACGTCCGGCGGCGGCGAGGGACCGGGCCAGTAATACCCGCCGCCGCTGACCCCCGGAAAGTTCCCGGAAACAGGCGGATTTAAGGGAGCCAAGGCCCATCATGGCAAGGCTTTCTTCTGCCGCTGCCTTATCGGCCCGGGTATAAAAGGGCGCAAAACCCCGGCGGTTCTGTCTGCCCGAAAGGACCACTTCAAAAACGGCGGCGGGAAAATCCTTTTGTACGGAATTTTCCTGGGGCAGGTAACCAATATCCCCCGGTTTAAGCCCAATGGTTTTGACAAGTCCCCCCATGACCGGGATAAGACCCAAAAGGCCCTTGAGCAGGGTGCTTTTCCCCGAGCCGTTTTCCCCCACCACACAGAGCCGATCCCCGTTGGCCACGGAAAACGTAAGGCCCGAAAGGACGGGGCGGCCCTCGTAACCAAAGGAAAGATTTTCGCACAAAAGAAGTGTCCGGGAAACTGCCGTATCCATACTTGTACTCTACCGGAAAAAGAAAAATGTGTCAATATGAAAATGGATTCCATTTTCATATTGACAAAATCAAAAAATGCCGCTACATTCGGGTTATGGAACGATCATCCCGGTATCAAACCCGCCAGGGGGAGCAGATACTTGACTACCTTGCTTCCCTAAATGGCAGCCATATTACCGCAGCCGGTATAGCCAGCCACTTTGAGCAGCTGGAGCCGCCTATAGGAAAAACCACCGTATACCGGCATCTGGAAAAACTTGCCGATGACGGCAAAGTAAGGCGTTATTTTCTTGACGGGGGAACCAGCGCCTGTTACCAATATGCGGGGGATGGCGCGGAATGTAAAAGCCACTTCCACTTAAAGTGCGAACGCTGCGGGGCGCTTTTTCATCTTGACTGTGATGTGCTGGATGACATTGCCCTTCATGTACGAAAGGCCCACCGCTTTGTCATAAATCCGCTTAAAACGGTCTTTTACGGATCCTGCAGCCGCTGCCTTAAAGAAAGCAGAGAAAAAAAGGGTAAATCATGAAAATATTTTGCTTTGTCCTGGTAACGCTGGCTGCTCTTTCGGCTTGCTCCGGAAAGAGCGGTCAAAAACAGGATGTCAAAAAAGGAATCAGCGTGGTAACTACGATCTTTCCGCCCTTTGACTTTGTCCGTTCTGTGGCGGGAACTCCTGCCGGAAACAAAACAGAGGGCATACAGCTTACCATGCTGCTTAAACCCGGATCAGAAAGCCACTCCTATGAACCCACACCCCAGGACATTATTACCATACAAAACTGCGATGTATTTATCTATGTGGGCGGTGAAAGCGACGACTGGGTAAACCGGGTGCTTAACTCTCTGGATAAACCAAAGATGAAGATCGTTACCCTTATGGACTGTGTGGAATTGGTGGAAGAAGAAATTGTAGAGGGAATGGAAGTTGAAGAGGAGGAGGAAGAAAAAGCCTACGATGAACATGTATGGACGTCTCCCCGGAATGCCAAGCTGATTGTACAAAAAATTGCCGGCGTCCTCTGCGAAGTAGATGCCGCCAATGCTGCCCGTTACCGGATCAATATGAACGCTTATTTAAGGGAACTGGATGCGTTGGATGCAGCGTTTAGAGAAATTGTACGTGAAGGTTCCGGCGATACGCTGATCTTTGCCGATCGTTTTCCCTTCCGGTACTTTACCGAAACCTACGGCCTAAAGTATTATGCGGCTTTTCCCGGCTGTTCTACAGAAACCGAACCCAGCGCCGCCACGGTGGCCTTTCTAATCAACAAGGTAAGGGCGGAAAAAATCCCCGTGGTATTTACCATTGAATTTTCCAATGGCCGCATGGCCGATGCTGTAACAGAAGCTTCCGGCGCGGAAAAGCGGCTTTTCCATTCGGCCCACAATATAAGCCGCGATGAATTGGCGGCGGGCGTACATTATCTGGGGATTATGCGGCAAAATACGGAGGCCCTGCGAGCGGCCCTGCGTTAGAAGCGCGTTTACCCTTCTGAAAAAAGCTGCAATGAAAAAGACTACAAATAGTAGTTGATCCGGTAATCGCCGATTTTTGCAAAGCCGATCTTGTCGTAGACCTTCCGGGCGGGGGCATTGGCTTTTTTTACAAAGAGGGTAAAGTCTTTTTTACGGGAGCTTAATTCCCGGATAAGAGACACTGTCATGATCCGGGCAATGCCAAGATTTCTGAACTCGGGGAGCACATATACGCCGCCAATTTGAAAACGGTTAAAGGATTGGGCGTTAATGTTTATCTTTCCCACCAGCATGCCGTCCAGTTCCGCCGTCAGGGTCTTGTTTCCCGCCACCAGGTATTCCAGCCCCTTGAGGCATACGGCGGGGTTAAATTCCGCGCCGGGGGGCAGCACTTCTTCTTTTTCATAGGCCGCCTGGAGCGGGAAGAGGCCGTTTATATCTTCCGGTTCCGATTTTCTGATAATAAGCCCCGGCGGACCCTTTGGCACCGGCGGCGGATTTTCCGGATCTGCTTCAAAACTCCGCAGTTCATAATCAAACTTGACGGCGGGAAGGATCTTCCTTTTTTCCAGGGTAATCTCCAATAGATCCATGTCTTCCGCCAGGCCCTGCATGGCATGGAGGGGCATGGTTAACAAAACCAGCGAAAAAAACGACGGCAGGGGCATACCCGTCATGCGGAATTCGGCGGCCTCCGGAGGAGAAAGGTTAAACACCGGGAACAGCAGTTGGCGGCAATAGAGAAGCAGCGCCGCCAGCTGATCCTGGCCCGCATGGTCCTGCCGTGCGGAAGGGGCCGTCCAGATATAATCGGGTCCGCCAAGAAACCTGGAAACGGCGCCTACACAAAAACATTCACGCCTGCGTAAAAAAGCTTCCACCGCGGGCAGCTTACGCTTCCCCGCTTTTTTCCACATGTTCACCGGCCGTTCCCGGAAACGTTTAAAAGGCTTCCTTGCAAAAAAGAAAAACCCGCGGTAAAGGATTGTAGAGACGTACTGTACAGGGCAGCGGCGGAATGTATCCAGCTGTTGTTGACGGCATACCTAAGATGATCCTCATCGACAAAGGAAGAAACAAAAAGAACCGCTGCCCGCTTGTTAAGCGCTCGGAGACTTTCCAGAAGCCGCATATCTTCCCGGTTTTTTAGACAAAGGATTACCGTATCGGCATTGGCGGCCATGGCGGTCAAAACAGCGGCGGAGGGATTTTCTTCGTAGGAATAGGTCACCGCGCCGGGATAGGCCCGGCGGCCGGCGGTAAAAAAATCCCCATAACTCCCTGCAAGCAAAACACGGCCTGCGGCGGCGGAGCTGAGGGCCCGGTCCTGTTTGATTACCGTTAAACTGCGGGCCGCAAGGTCAAGAAAAAAAGCGCTGCTTTGTGGATCGGGAATTTCATTCCGTACCCGGTTTATATCGGGAAAGAGGGGAACCGCCCCGCTGCCCCGGAGGTGTATCAGTTTTGTCCGCAGTACCCGTTCCGCCGCTTCCCGTACTCTGGTACGGAAAGCGGGTTCACTTTTCATCAGCGCCAGCAGGCTTGTCCACATTTCATCGTTCAGCGCCGGCGTGGAAGAAACAAGGAGCATATCGTTCCCCGCCAGGAGCGCTTCGCGGGCAGTCCGGGCGAAACTGCCGGTAGTAAGAAATGCGCCGTACATCCGCAGGTCGTCGGTAATCACCATTCCGTCAAAGCCAATCCTGTTCCGCAGCAGATCCCGCAAAAACCACGGAGACAGCGAGGCGGGGTTTCCCCCGGCGGGGGTGCGGGGAAAAGCAAGGTGGCCGCTCATCACCGCGGGAAGCCCGCTTTTGGACATCATGCGGTACGGTATTAGTTCCCGCTCCCAAAGGAGTTTTTCATCCGCATCGATCCGGGGCAGTGTACCGTGGGAATCAAGGTTTGTTCCGCCATGGCCGGGAAAATGTTTTGCCGTGGCAATGACCCCGGCGGCGGAAAGTCCCTTCATAAAGGCCGTTCCCAGCAAACCTGTTTCCACCGGATTATCTCCAAAGGTTCTGGTTCCCAGCAGCACCGAATCTTTTACCGTGGCAATATCCACCACCGGGGCAAAGTTCATGTTGATCCCCAGAAGGGCCAGCTCCCGGCCTATATAGTACCCCGCTTTGTATGCATCTGCAGGAAAAGCCCCGGCGCCAATCGCCCTGTTTCCCGGGGTATCGCTGGTTCTGTCCTTAATATGCCTGACCATGCCTCCTTCCTGATCCGTGGCGCTTAAAAGGGGGATCTTCTGCCGCCCTGCCACGGAGGCCTTTTGCATGGTCCCGATAGCTGCCGCCAGGGTTTCCAGGTTTTGCGCATTCCAGCCAAACACCTTGACCCCGCCGATAGACCGCTCCCGGATCCATTCCATGATAAGGGGAGAAGGAGCCGCCCCGGTCCAGCCAAACATAAAAGTCTGGGCCAGGGCTTCTTCGTCGCTCATATTTTTTACCAGGGCCGCGGCAAGTTCCCTGGGATCGCCCGGACTGTTAAAGTCCTGGGAAAAAAGAGAAGCGGAACATACGAGTAAAAAAAGCAGGAACAAGCGGCCTTTGGCGGTCAACTTTTTACCTCCGTGGGTAATATGCCCTTTATTTTTTTAAAGGTTTTGCTAAAGTAATTGGGATCCTGGTAACCCACCGCATGGGCCGCTTCTTTTACCGTCAACGATGATTTAAGGAGGCGTTCCGCTTCGTTGATCCGCAATTCCGTAAGGTGATCGATAAAGTTGGTTTTAAGGTGTTCCGCAAAGAGGCGGCTTAGGTAGGCGGCAGTAACTCCGGCGGCTTCGGCGGCATCACCAAGCTGGATACCCCGGCCATAGTTATCCCGCACATAGGCCAGGGCCTTTACCAGCGGCAGGGGATAGTTGCCGCCGCGTTCCAGATTTGCCTGGAGTACCAGCCGGTCAAAATTGAGTTCCGCCCAGCGTTTCCATGACCCCAGATCCGGCAGTTCCATAATCTCCGCCGGATCAAAAGGACCGGGCGGTTCCCCTGGTTCCGCATTTCCCCGGGAACCGGACCAGGTACCGCAGATATCATCCAAAAGCAAGGTAAAGAGGGATACCATTCTGAGCCGCCCGGCCTTAAAATCTTCTGCAAAGAGCGGTTCCCAGAGGGCGGCAAAAAGTGTCTTTATTTCTTCTGAGGGAACAAAGCCAATTTTTTGCCGCAGGAGGGCGATATTTTTTTGTGTACGATCCCAGGCGCTGGTTTCCCGCCGCTTTGACGAAAGTTCGGCCAGGGCTTCGCTGCAGGACTTGAAGAGTTCCGGCCCCCGGTAAAGGCCGCCAAAACCGCTTTCCCAATTTACCGGAGAGAGCAGCTCCGCCAGTTTTTTTTCCGTTTTTTGCCGGAATACGCCGGGGTTAAGATCCCCGGATACAAGAAAGATCGAACGATTTAACATACTGTCCCAGATACAGTGATGTTTGTACGAAAGCTGCAGTGCAATGCGGTCTCCCCAAACTGCGGCATCTTTTTCCAGTTCCACCATTAACACAATACCCCGGTCCGAGGGCAGGGCCAGTGTATCCTGGTAGGTCCGCCATTGTTGTTCATCCATGGCAAGCCAAATATCCCGGCGGAAAAGAGCCAGCCGGGGGTCGCCGTATTCCGAACTTTCCGGCGGCAAAGTACGGAGTTCGGCAAGGGCGCTTTCCAGCGTGGCAAAAAATGTTTTTTTGGAAACAGGTTTTACCAGGTAGGCAAAAACCCCCAGCGGTATGGCCCGCCGGGCCAGATCAAACCGTTCATAGGCGGTGGAAAGTATACAAACCATGCGGGGATATTTTTTGTGAACATCTTCCAGTACCGCAAGGCCGTCTATGCCGGGAATGTTGATGTCCATAAATACCAGATCCGGCGCTGTTTCGTGGATCAGTTTGAGCGCTTCGTACCCCGTCCGGGCCTTTCCTGCCAGGGTAAAGGGAGACGATCCTGCGGGGTTTGCCGCAGAGGGGTTTTCGGTAAAACCGGTAAGCATAAACTCATAGCTGTCCAGTACCGGTTCTTCATCGTCTACGATTAAAACGCTAAACACGGTTCCCTCTCTGTATCAATACTAATAATTACCGCCGTTCCTTCCGGTCCGGTTTCTATATTCACCACCGCCGGATCATCGGGATAAAAAAAGTAAAGCCGTTGAATTACATTGTTGAGCCCCATGATCCTTGATACCGAAGATTCGTCAATGGATTGGGGGTGGAGCAGTTCCGCCGCTTTTTCTTTTTCCATACCCCGGCCATTGTCTTGTACCGCCAGTACCAGGTATTTTTCTTTCATAGTGCCGCTGACGCTGATACGGCGTACATTGTCTTCATTGATGTCCTTGAACGCATGGATGATACAATTTTCCACCAGGGGCTGGAGTATAGAAACAGGCACCTTTGTATCCTGTATGGCAGTATCACATTCCATGGTTAATTCCAGGTTGCGGGGAAAACGTACTTTAAGTATATAAAAATAATAATCCAGCCCCTCAATCTCGTGGCGCAGTGGTACAATAATGTCCTTGTTCCGGATAATGTGCCGGAAAAGCCGGGCCATGTAGTCCATGTATTCTCCGGTACGGTCCGCCCCCTCTACAATGGCAAGCTGCATGCCGGTATTAATTGTATTAAAAAGAAAGTGGGGATTCATCTGGGCCTGGAGGGCATAAATTTCCATGTGCCGTACCAGCCCTTCCATCTTCATGTTCCGCATTTTTTCCTGCATGTATTCCTGTTTAATATTTTCCTGCCAGCGGATTTCTTCTATATATTTGCTTATTTCTCCCTTCATGTGGTTAAATGCTTCTACCACCTGATCCAGTTCATCCACCGACGAACGGCCTGTTTCCATATCGGGAATGCTAAAGTTTCCCGCAGAAAGTTCCCTGGTCATAGCAGAAAGTTTAACCAAAGGATGGGTAATGCGGTTAAGTGACAGGAGCAGGATCAGCATGGAAAAAACCGACATGGAAATAATAAAAATAAAATTCCAAAGCTGCACCGTACCCGATTCCGCCAGAAACCGTTCATACACATCAAGCTGGGAGCGGTAACGTTCGGTACTAACGGCGTCAATTTCCCGGTTGATGTATTCTTTAAGGACCGCAAGTTCCTCGTACAGCGACGCATAAGCGGCAATGTTCCGGCCCCGTTTTTCTTCTATGGCTTCCTCCGCCAGATTAAGATAATGGAAGATAAGAACATACAGTTCCCGTTCTTTGAGATCCACCGGGCTGCCAAAAATTTGACGGTAGGCGGGAAGTTTTTGCCGGATAGCCTGGGTATCAATTAAAATACGGGAAAGGGCATTGGAAGAACGGCTGGATAGAAATTCCATCAGGGGTTTTTCAAACGCAGTAAGATCTTCCTGGACCGATTTGATAAAGCGCTCCTGTTCAAAGATCTGCCGGGAAAAGTCCTGGAGTTTTTGGCTGCAAATTACAATGTAGGCGGTACTTAATACCAGCAAAAAAAACGATCCCAGAATGCTTAGAAAAAGCTGAACACGAAAGGAACGGTGGTACTTCATCATTTCTCCCGCAGGCTGCTTCCGGTGATCATTTCTATTCCCGTGTCGATGGAGGTTGAAGTATAACCGGTGGTTCGCAGCGCCGCCAGGGAATGGATTGCTTCGTAACCTATCCGTTCCGAATCAATTACCACCGACGAAGAAATAATTCCCTTTCTGATGCTCTCTATGATGGACGGATCGGCGCCAAACCCAATAACCTGGATACGTCCCACCAGGTTCATATCCACCAGGGTCTGGGCCGCCGCAATGGTATCTGCCGAATCGGTAAAAACAATGGTGTTGATTGCTTCGCTTTCCGCCGCTCCGCTGCTGCGGAAAATAGTAACCAAAAGAGTTTCCGCATCCAGGGGATTCAGGTTGGTACGGAACTGCATAATGGGCCCGGCAAGCTGTTCCCCAAGAACGGCGGCTATGCCCATTTCCACCAGTTCCCGTTCGGCATAAATCCCCGGGGCTTTGTCGCTGTATACCATTGCCAGGCGTATTGGTGCGCCGGAACCAGCATGTTCCACCGAACCGCCTATGCGTCTGCCCATATCAAAGTTATTGGTACCAATAAAGGGCCAGGGTTGATTGCTGGGAATATTGTGGTTAATAAGCACCACCGGCAGCAGATGATCTTTAAGCTTTTCCAGCTGCCGCCGGGCCAGGGTTTCGTCCAGATAGGGGCAGACCACAAGGCCGTCTACCCCGGTAAAGGCGGCGGTTTCCAGCTCGTTCTTTGCCGGATCGATGGAATGTATTGAAACCGCCGAATCCAATTCCGCCGCCGCCCGCTTTGCCCCGCGGATAATACCGTCAAAAAAAGAATTCTGGTTATCGGGAATATACAGGGAAAAATGGTAGATAAGCGTTGTTCCCTGTTCCGGCGCAAGGATATAGAGCCGCCATGCTTTGTAGAGCGAAACAAGAAACGCCGTTAACGCCAAGAGGCCGGAAAGCAACAGCACCGGAAGGATGAGCCGTCTCATTGCTCAGCGTCCAAAAAGGCCGAATTTTCCGTATTTGTGCCACTTGCCGGAATTGCGCTTTCCTTCTTCCATGGTTTTAAACACATAAGCGGCAAAGGCATTTTCTTCGCCCGGTTCGGAAGAAGAAAATCCCAGCGTATTGTATGGAGCGCCGGACGAAGCGGCCAGCACACTCTGGGCAAAGGAACGGAAGGCTGCGGTAACGGCGGGACCCAGGAGGTCCGGCGTATCGTCCCGGGAAGCGGCATTTAATTCCGGCAGGACCAGCGCCAGGGTTCCGGCTTTAGCGGAAACCGGGGTTCCACCGGAAATCAGGGTTCCAGCTTTAGTGGAAACCGGGGTTCCGCCATTGCGGGTTTTGAATGCCGCCGCCAATTCCCTGACCAGAAAAAACCAGCCCTTGATGTGGTAGTCAATCAAGGTGTCAATATCCGCCGGGGAAAGATCCTCGGTATTTTTCCGGTATGCCGGGGGAACACATACCAGAATAGCATCATCTATGTGTTCCATTTTATTTATAGCCGAAAGGACAAGGGTTCGTCCCGATATGGGACTTCCGGGATTCCAGTCCAATACCAGCTGCCTTTTGGAACTTTTGTCCTGTTCACTGCTTTGTCCTCGTCCGGCGGAATCTATGCTCCGGGGAATAAGGGCCGTTGCATAACTTTCAACCCGTTTGGCCGCTTCTACACAAAGGGCAGAAAAAAGAGCACATTCATTACCGGCGATTAAAATGCCTCTGACCATGAACCAAGTATAACCCGAGAAAGCTTTTAGCGGAAGTACTGTTTTACGATTGCCGGCGGATTGTGCTACTCTTTCCAGGGAAAGATAAAAGACTTCCAGCTTCGGTTTCCGGTTTTTTCCCGCTCATCTGCCAGGAGTTCACCCCAGGGAATCTTTGTCCGCCGCCAATCCGGATCATACCGGCTGCTGTTTTGCTCCGCCGCTTGTGCATCAAGCCAATCATACTTGAAGAGCCGGAGCCGCAGGGCTTCGTCCAGGTACAACAGGGGCCAGCAGGGACAGGGGATGATCAGCACCGTCATGATCCCGTTAAGAATAAGGGCAAAGATAGAAAAGGCCGTATTGTCCAGAAAAATGACGGCACACTTTTTAAGGCATTTAAGAGGACGTTTTCCCAGGCGGTAGTATACCGCAGGATAAAACTGAATTGCCCCCGCAAAAAAGAGGCAGAGCCAGCAGGAAAAAAAAGCCGCTGCGGTTCCCGCCAGACTGCCCATGGAAAGATAAAGCGGCACGGTAAAGCGCAGTACAAAAAAGACCAGCGCCGCCGCGGTAAAAAGAAAGGCCGCCGGAACAAAGGCGCTTTTTATGTTTGCCAATAGATCGGCCAGGCGGATACGGCGGTAATCCGATACTTCCCCAAGGGCGGCGGCAGCGGTGCAGAGATACAAAAAAAGCCAGAAAATAAGCAGCGCAAAAAGGACCAGGCTTATTGCGGCAGGTAAAAGCGGGGGAAGAACAAAAGCCAGCGAAAGGGAAATTAAAAAGCCAAAGTTAAGGATCATGATACTAAAGAAATTATCCCAAAGATCATAGAAGAATTTTTTAAGTAAAAACCCAATCATTGTTTACCTTCTTGTAAGGCCGTTACAACAGGCCGCTTCGTTTTACTTCCAGGTAGCGGTTTATAAGGGCCGCCGAAAGTTCCCGGGACGAACATTCCAGGGTAAGGAGCCCCAGATGTTCCCAGGTTTTGTAGAGCCGCCGCCGGGCGCTCAGGTAGGAAAAGGCCGCCGCACTTTCCAGCGCTTCATCTTTTCCGGCGGGTTTCCGTTTTGCCAGCGCTTCGGCTTCCGTTTCTTTAAGACTTACCAGCAGCAAAAGATGCCGTTCCCGGATTCGCCTGAGTACCCAGGACAGGGACTCGCCGTCTTCTTCCCTAAAGTTGCTGATCATTACAATAAAGGTCCGCCGCTTAAGCCGGGCCAGCGCATTTTCCAGGGCAGAAAAAAGCGACGACGGGGCAGGGGCGCTCTTTACATCGTAGAGACTGCGGGTAAGCGCCGCCAGGGCGCTCATTCCCTTACGCGGCGGAAGCCATCGTTCTTCTGCGCCAAAACAGCCCAGGGCCACGGCATCGCTGTGTTTCAGCGCTACCCAGGAAAGAAGCAGAGACGCTTCCAGGGCGCTGTCAAACTGGGTGCGTCTGTGCTGTCCGGCGGGCTCCAGTTCTTCCAGCCGGTGCAGGCGGTACCCCGAGTCCAGGAGGAACAGTACCTGCTGGTCCTGCTCCTCCTGGTATTCACGCACAATGGGTTTGCCCCGCCGTCCCGTGGCCCGCCAGTCAATGGCCTTAACCGAATCGCCATGCTGATATTCCCGGAGGCTCATGAATTCCATTCCCTGGCCGCGCTTGCGGACCACTTTAATCCCCGTTTGTTCCAGCACACCCCGCAGGTCTGCGCCGGAAGTTAGTTTCCTAAAATCCGGAAAAGTTCTTCCCCGGCTGACACAGGAATGAACAACCTTAAGCTGCCAAAAACCAAGAGGAGATCCAAAGAGCAGTTCCGTCCGGGGGAATTCCCAGGAACCGCGGTCAAAGGGAACAACAGGGTACTCAAATACGAGGGATTGTCTGTGGGTCTTTTTTTCCTGGAGCATACGGCGATTTAGTTTTGCCGGAAACACAGCGCAGTCCAGGGTATCTGGATATATATCAAACAGCCGGATAGACCTGGCAAGCATGGACGGGGATTTTGCGCCCGGCGAAACAGCGCCAACTGCCTTTGTCCGGCTTATGGTAAGCCTGACAAAGGCCCTGCGGCCCAATGTCAGGGCGCCGCTCAGTTCCCGTTTTACCCTCAGGCGGTCGGTAAAAAGGCAGAGGATCAGTGCGTCAATGACCGCCAGCGGAACAAGCAGGGCTCCAGCGGCAAGCCAGAATGTCAAGAGCGGGGCGAAAAAAAATACCGCCGCTCCAAGAAAGAGGAGACAGAGCAGGGCGATAAACAGGGTCCGGCCGGGTTTCATATCCGGGGCGCTTCTACCGTGGAAAGAATATTTTCCACCACGCGAATTTCTGTAAGCCCTTCAAGTTCACCTTCTGCAGAAAGGGTAAGCCGGTGGGCCAGCACCGGAATAGCCAGTGCTTTTACATCATCGGGAATAATAAAGTCCCGGCCTTCCAGCAAGGCACGGGCACGGGCACAGCGGATAAGCGCCAGACTTCCCCGGGGGCCCGCTCCGTATTCAAGCACTGCCGTAGACCTCGTGGCGGCGGTAAGGCGCACCGCATAATCTACCACCGCAGAATCGCAGCGCAGGGAAGAAACAAGGTTTTGTATGGCCGCAAATTCTTTGGGGTTCATCACCGCCTTCACTGCGGAAACAGAAAGTTCTGCCCCGGTTCCGCCGGAAAGAATTTGCTCCACCATCAGTTTTTCTTCTTCTACCGGCGGATACGTTACCAGGGCTTTCATCAAAAAGCGATCTTTCTGGGCATCCGGCAGGGGGTAGGTTCCTTCGTGTTCAAAGGGATTCTGGGTTGCCAGCACCATAAACGGCCGGGGCAGGACATGGCTTTCGCCGTCAAGGCTTACCTGAAATTCCTGCATGGCCTCAAAAAGGCTCGCCTGGGTTTTTGCCGGGGCCCGGTTAATTTCATCGGCAATAAAGAGGTGGGTAAAAACCGGCCCCTTCCGGGCGATAAAGTTTCCCGTGGCGGCATCGAGGATCACGCTGCCGGTAACATCGCTGGGCATCAGATCCGGGGTAAACTGAACCCGCCGGGATTCTCCGCCAATAGCCCCAGCCACCGCCCGGACCAGGAGGGTCTTACCCAGGCCGGGCACCCCTTCCACAAGGATATGGCCCCCCGCCAAGAGGGTAATAAGGAGCTGGTTAACCAGCCCGCCCTGGCCGATAAAGGCCTTGGCAATTTCTGCTTTTACCTCGTTCAACGCCGCCGCGGCGGATTCAATGGTATAGACTTTCATGATTGCTCCTGAGTAGTCAGCCTGGGCTGACTCGATTTATCAAAATGATCAGTTTGATTGATTTGATTAAGCTGATCAATAAGTGTTTCCTGGGCTTTTAGAAATTCCGTAAAACTAAGGGCGGATTTTGCGTCTCTTCTGGTTGATTTTTTGCCGGCCGTCTGCGCGCCGGCTTGTGGTTTGGCCGGTTCTACGGCGGGCATTTCAAAACCGCCTGATCTGCGGCGGTGCTCCAGTTCTTTTTTATATACCTCGATGTACTTATCCAGAGCGCGGTACTTTTTTAGGAAACGCCCTTCCGCCAGAAAACGTTCCCGCAGGGGCTTGCCGGGTTTTTCCGGTGCAGGATGGTAACGGCCAAAGGAAGGGATCACCATCCATAAACCGGCAATAAGCAGCAGCGCCAGGGCAATTCCCATGGTCCGGGGATCGCCCCGCTCAGCCAAATTACCCAGGAGGTGTTTTTCTCCGGTCAAACTGCGAATAAAAAGAATTCCCGGCTGCTCTGCCGCCGGCACATCCGCCGTCGCCGGGTCAAAGAAGAGTTCCCGTGCCAGAGCGGCGCCTTTAGGATCTTTCAAAAAAGAATTATTAAGAAAATGGGCCTGGCCGGTAAAGACTACCCAGCCCTTTTCCATTTCAAGCTGGACAAGTTTGATGACCCCCTCCGTGTCTTTTATGATCCGGATGCGGTCTACCGGGGGCTTTTTTTCAACCAGCTTAAAACTCCGCATCCAGTCAAAAAACCCCCAAGGATAAAGCGTTTTTGGTTCATCATTCCCGGCAGTCTCATCAGTTCCAGGGGTTTCAGCGGCTGTTTCGGCAGTTTCAGTTGTTCCCGCGGGCGGGGCAGCTTCAGCAGTTTCTGCTTCACCCGTTTCATCGTCTTCATCGTACGAAAACCCTGTCTCTTTTACGCCCAGGGCTTCCATAAATACTTCCAGGCGCGGATCCGCATATTTGTCCAGCGAAATGATCAGGCGGCCCCCTTCTTTTATCCAGGGGAAAAGTATAGCTTCTGCCGCACCATTTTGGTTTGTCCAGGTAAAACGGGAATCTTCCAGGAACACGGTTTTCTCCGGCCCCTTAAGGATGGTGGAAATGTTCCCCATCGAAAGCACCCGCACGGCATAACCCGCCGTACCAAGCCAGCGATCCAGCGCAAGGTAGGAATTTGCCTGCGCTTCCCGGGAAGGATCTTTCCAGCGGACATCGTCGGCTATTTCCAGCCGGGTAACACAAAAGAGAACGATACCGGCAGCGATAGCCAGAAACACTGCCAGAATAATAAAGGGCCGTTGGTTTTCGTTCATGGCAGCCTCGCCGTAAGCATGGACCGGCAGGAGTTTAGGGCCTCTTCAAAATTTCCTGCTTCGGGGAATTTGCCGCCATAGGCCAGATTTATCCAGCGCCGGATAAATACCTCAAAGGCAGTATTGGATGCAGGACCGGAAATATCTGTTGTATTTGTGCGGACCAGCGCCAGGGCTTCATATTCGGTTGCTTCCGGCGGGAACGAAAGAAAGCGCAGCTCTTCAAAGGCGGCGGTAAAGGCCCGGAAGCACAGTGCCCAGGCTTCGCGGATTTTTCCCGCCCGGTGTAATTCCGCCGCTTCTTCCAGCAGTTCCAGCGGCCGGGCCGCTGTTTCTTCCCTCAGGCTGCTTCTGCCGCTAAAGCGGGGCAGAAAACTGTTTCTTCGGCGGTATACATAAACCGCCGCAAAAACAATACCTGCCAAAAGCGCCGCCCCCGCTATAAAACGCAGAGCCAGGCCCATCAGTTTTTTTAATTGAGGAAAATCAAAATTACGGAGCTGGCGGCGGGGATACTTTTTTTCTTCCGTTTTTTTAAACTGAATCTTCCGGTAGTTTTCTTTGGTTCCAAAATCGGGCGAATTGTAGACCTCGTCAAGCAGGGCCTTATCTTGTTCTGTTAACGGAGCGGGCTTAAGTTCCACGGCAATTTCCTGCGGATTTTCCACCGCTGCCTGGCCGGGAACAACAGCGGTAAAAAAAAGCAGCGCCGCCATGACCACGCTAAAAATGCCCGGAGCCTTTTTTACGCAGCGCTTAAAGAGCAGTTCAATATCCCAGCCTTCGGTTTCTACCCGGGAATTGATGTAAAGGCCAAAGCCCATGGAAACATACAGTGTTTCGATCAAGGTAAGGTTGATCCAAAAGAGGAGAGAAACCCAGGGACTTTCCTGCTGCAGAAATTCCAGAAAACCGTCCGCCCCGCCGGGACGGATCATATCAATAATGTTGTAGAGAAAAAGAAGTTCCCCCAGCTGCAGTACTGTCTGAATACCCAGGCAGATTAGTGTTAACGAGAACCCAAACCCCAGGCCGTTACGAACCAGGAGTTCTTTTCTGCGACGGTAGTTTTTTCCCTTTAGCCGTTCCAGCACCACCAGGGGCATCCGGGCCGAACGATAGGGGGAAAAACGCCGCCACAGGAGGTCTCCTGTTAGACCCCGGAAAATAGTTTGGCCCAGGCCCCGGAACAATCTGCGGAAGGGAGCGCCGGGTTCAAAAAAACGGACCGAAAGGACATGGAGAGAAAAACGATCCAGGAGCGGTTTGAGCCACCAGATAAACGCTGCAACAAGCTGCCTAAGCCATGCAGTATCCTCCGGAACAAGGTACTGGCTGGCAGTAAGGATCCCTGCGGGAATCCCCAGAAACAGCAGCATGGGAAGCCAGTTGATCTGCCAGAGGAAGATACCCATATCCGCCGCTTCCCAGCCGGTCCGCCGCCGGAACAATACTGCCGGATCGGGGGCATTCATAAGCGGTTCCCCGATTCCAGCTTTAGAGGAAGCCGGGGCTCCCTGCCGGCAAAAACAAAGTAGAGGATCACAAGGATTGATACCGCCGCTCCCGTTATGATGCGGATCTGCGGGGGAATTTCGTGCCGGGAAGACCAAAAGGCTTCGATAGCCGCCGCAAAAACCAGCATGATGGCGCTGCCGGCAATGATCGGCAGGGCAGTTTTTCCCGCTTCCCGGAGCGCTTGACTCCGGCTTAACCCTCTGGTTACAAAGAGCGAATAACCCAGCAACAATCCCGCCTGGGCGGAAAGCACAATGGCGGTAAGTTCAAAAGCCGAGTGGCCCGCGACAAAAGAAAAAAATGTTTCCTGGAAGCCGCAGTTAATAATATGCCCCGCAACGGTGCCGATAAAAATTCCGTTAAAGGCCAGAAAAAAAAGACTGCCCACCCCTGCCAAAAGACCGCTTGCAAAGGTTCTAAAGGCAATCGAAATATTATTGTAGATATAATAGCCAAACATATCCGCATCGGTGCTGACTTCCCGGGGCTGGAGGTAGTATTTGCTGTCCGGGTCATACATGGATTCTATACCAGAGACTTCCCAGGGAGACACAATTTCATAAATAAAACCGGGAAAGCGGATGCACACCAGGGCGGTAAAAACCGCCAGGCCAAAGAAGATTAAAAAGCAGGTGCCAAAACTCCGCCACTGGGCACGAAGAGAGCGGGGAAAAGTACGGAACAGAAAGGCGGAAAAAAGCTTAAGGGTAAAAGGTTCCCGGCCATAGAGGATCTGGTTCCCCTCCAGGGTCAGCCGGTTAAGCCGCTCAATCAGGGCCGGATCAAAACCGTTGGACCGGGCGGTATTAAGATCGCCGGTAAGCTGCCTAAAAGCCTGGGGAAACCACGCTGCTTTTTCCCGCAGTCCCCGGTTCCCCGTAACAAGGAGTTTTTCCAGTTCCTTCCATTCCTGTTCTCGTTTGGCAATAAAACTTCGCTGGGTCATGGTGTCCCCGCAAAGGACCGGGTTATACCCAAAAGATAATCCGCAGGTCCGGTTTCTGCCGTATGACCCAGCGAAACTGCCAGGGGTGCGGCAATTTCATCGGCCCGGGCGGGCCCCAAAAGAGGATAACGCCGGGCAAACATTAGAATGCCCTGTTTTTCTTCAAAAGACAGGGCCCGGCCGGGAGAAGCGGGATTTATGCCGGAAAGCCAGTCCATAACCCCGGTCCGCTGGGGAATTTGAGACTGCCAGGTATAGATAACCAGGGTACCCGCCGCCCAATCCCCGGGCCGGCGGAAACCCCGGCTGGCGGCGGCAGAAAGAAAGGCAATCAGGTACAGCCCCATAAAACTATCAAAAAAACGGAGCAGATTACGGATAAACGAAGAAGCGGGACTGACCGGGGAACCATCGCTTTCTACCACCCGCAGGCCTAAAAGGCGCTTACCGGGACTTTGTCCCCGGAACAGCAGATCGCAGATCACATGGTAAAACCAGTCCAGGCAAAAATGAACCAGAAGGATAAGCCACATACCCGCCGCAGCGTGCAGGGCAAGATAGTAGATAAGCATAAAAGCGGCCAGGAACAGCCACCGGAAGACCGAATCCAGGGCATAAGCGCAAAACCGGGCACAAATACCCGCCGGATACAGGGTATATTCAATACCCTCGGGGGTTTCGGCCCGGAAAGCGGTATCGTTCTTGACCGGACCTGCCATCAGAACTGGCGGGTGGCGGCAGCTGCCACAGCGATTACCCCAATAATCAGCATAAAGCCAAAACCTATCAATCCAATAATGTACATAATGCCGTTCAGGGTCCACAGGGATTTGTTGTGTTTAAAAGCCTGCTCAAGTTCCACGGTATCTCCCGTAAGCTGGTAACTGCGCAGTTTTTTGCCAAACAGGAAGGTAAAAAGCGACTGAATAAAGGGAATTACCAGGAACGGAATGTATATCAACAGCAAAAAGGGGCTTATGGCAGTAAGCTCATCCAGGCCTTCAATGCCCGTTATCATGGAACGAAAAGCAACTGCAAGTACCAAAAGCGCCAGTACCATGATGCCAATAACAATAATGCCGGTAATGCCCACAAAACGAAGCCAGGGAGAGGTTCCCCGCAGGTGAAAGAGCATATTTTCCGTTAATTGCTGAGCGGCCAGCGGCGTAACGGTATTGGCCTCTGCCTGGGGACTTTCATAGGGATTTTGAGCAGTATCGGGCATAAAGTGCCTCCTGGTATTTATGGATATTTTCCCAGTATTGCTTACTTTTCCGGGTTTTACAAGAGGATTGGGTATAAGCCGGTAGAGCGGAGGCGTTCCTTTACTGCCAGCGAGCGAAAAGTCCCCTGCGAGCCAGTCTGCAAAACTCCGGGTTAACCGAGCTGGTTCCAAAATCGGTTATTTTGGAACGCCTTATGACTCTTTCTGCATTTTAAGGAAACTGTTAATAGAGTCAAGAATGTACTCCTGATACTTGGGTTCAAGACTGTCGTACAGGGCCACTAACTTGGTGTACCGGGTTCCCTTATCATCAAGGAATACCGGTTCGTGGCCCGTTCGAAGCCAGGTATCATTAACATTAAATGAATCGCAAATCAATTTAATGGTACGATCATTTACCACCCGTTTTCCTGTTTCAATGCAGGCAAGCTGACCAGAAGAGATAGTTATCACGATGGAGAATTCATTCTGGGTTAGTTTAAGTTTTTTTCGCAGATGTTTAATCCGCTGGTTTACTGTTTCATCCATAACACTATCAATATACTGACTAATACCTGACTATGCAAGTAATAATTACAAAAAACACAAAAAAATTATATTTTCCTTGATAATCCTTGCAATGGCCTATTACTTGTATTGCCTAGCAATTTTTCTGGAAGAAAGGGAAAAACAACACTGGCGGGTTTTGGAATGGATGCCGGCGGGTTTTGGAATGGATGCCGGCAGTAAGCCAAAGTGGGGAGTCGAACCCCAGACCTGCGCATTACGAGTGCGCCGCTCTGCCAACTGAGCTACTTTGGCAATTTTTTGTACTATACTGAAAAAAAAAGCAAATTTCAAGGGAAAAACGCTTGACCCCTTGACACTTTCCTGCTGCTGGTGTATGCTTGTAATCTAGATAATAATCTGGCTATCATACTTTAATAAGGAAGGAACATATGGGATCGATAGACTTACCCAAGAGCCCCAACGTTTTTCATCCGGAGAAACCCAGTGCCGTAGGCTCGAGGAACTCTCTGGCCCAGGAATACCGGGATCAGCAGGCTGAGGTAAATCAGCTTTTGGAAGAAGAGACCAATAAGGTTATTCATCACATTGCGTCAAAGCTGCCCAAGGACACTCTTGAGCGCCTGGACATTATGGGCAGCCTTAAGGAAAAACTCTTCAATTACTTCAACCAGAACTACCAGAACATGTTCAACCGTTACATGGTAACGAGTGAAGATGAAATGGTCAAAAAAGTCCGGAATTTTGTGGATAAGGAAGAAACCAAGGTCCTTGCCCGGTACACCCCCAAAGAGGTGGCCAATCTCCTTGACGAAGTTGGCGGCGCCGACAAGTTCAATACCGGCGAAATCGAAAAATCCATGATCAATATGTATGGACACCTCCAGGGTCATATCCAGCGGGGTGTAAACGACCTGGAAAACCTTACCAACAGCATTTTGCGGCAAAAAACCGATACCGGCGCCTTTATCCGGGGTGAAAATGCCTATTCAATCGTAAAATGCGCCTTTAAGGACAACCTCCTTAAGCCCAAGGCCGTTACCGATGTAAAACTTTCGGTCAATATCCTGGATTCGGAGCTTATCAGCCCCATTTTCCACTATCAGGTTACCGTGGAATACCTTATCAAGGAACTGCTTTCCAAGTACATCATCGAAACCATTGATAAGGACATCGAAAAGTTTAAAGATGAGCGGATCGATCAGGGCCTGGAAGAGCTTACCGACAGCGAAATTATCTTTACCAAAATGGGCCGCATTGAACGGTACACCGATGATAATGCCGAAGATTCCAAATCCAAGCGTTATAGCCTGGTGGCCAAGGCCATTATGGACCGTCTTTCCGGCCTTCGGGCGGAAATTGACCCCGCCGAATATGATCAGCTCAATGTCCGTGAAAACCTCAAAAAAATCGTTGACATCGAAAATATCCGGACCCGGGGCTTTAACACTGCGGTTAACTCCATCACCTCAATTCTCGATACCTCCAAAATGGGGTACCAGTACATTGAAAACTTCAAAAACGCCCGCGAGCTTATGGTTCGGGAATACGAAGATACCGATGCCGACCATCTTCCCGATGAACGCTACCAGGTGCGGATGCGCTACTACGATTCCGCCCAGCTTATCGAAGAACGGAAGGCCTACGATGTCCAGATAAAGAGCTTTGAAAACGAAGTCCAGCACCTGTGGGACGTGCTTATCGTGATCTACGAAGGTGCCAAACCCGCCTTTAGGGTTACCGACTTTGACGATTTGGCCAAAAAACAGAGAAACCGGATTCGTAAAGATATTAAGGCCAAAACCGGCGAACCAATGTATGAAGACATTGCCAAGGTTTGGGACGAAATTTCCTTTATCAAAACCGGCGAGACCGAAGTAGAACGGATGAACCGCACCTACATCTATGAAAAAAACAAAGTCCACCAGCGGATCATTCTTATGCGGAACAAGATGAAGGGTATGTACGATTACCGGTACCCGGTAGAACGGCGGGTTATGGAAGACCGGCTTGCGGTGTTGGAGAAGGAATTCAACAAATTTGACTACATGATCAACCCCTACCACATTCAGCCCGGTCTCTTGCTTGATGTAGATATTACTTCCCTCAAGCGAAAAAAAGTAACGCTTAACGGCATGGCTAATGTGCTTAACGAATTCCTCCATGGTGTATCCAAGGGCTTCCAGGATGCGGCTTTTGCTTCCTTTAGCCGCCGCCGGTCCACCATCCGGGACGATATTGCCCAGTCCTTTGCCGATGCCAGTTCCGATGCGGCCCCGGCTCCTGCGGCCCATCAGGCCCCCGCTCAGGCATATCTGGATATGCTTAACAGCGACGATGACGGTGCCAGCACCGCCATCGTACCCGCAAAAAAAGCGGGCAGGGGAAGCGGTAAACGCGGCAGAGCGGCATCTGCTAAACCCAAAAAGAGCGGCGCTAGAGGCCGTCCCGGCGGGCGCGGAAGTATCCGCCAGATTTAATGGTTAACAAAAGGCTGCCTGCAAGGGCAGCCTTTTTTATGCACATTTTTCCCATTTGATACAAGCAAAAACGCAGTTTCGACCCATATAAATACCTGTAGGAGGTATTTATGTATATTACCGGTTACGCTCCCTATGGTGATGGGGGCATTCTTATCCGGGTAGAAACCGACATACGCCGGGGCATACCTGGGATCGATATTTCCGGGCTGGCAGAAGGGGCCGTTAAAGAAGCCCGGGAACGGGTGCGGGCGGCGTTTCGTAATTCGGGGTTGGCCTTTCCGCTGGATCGTATACTCATCAATCTGGCCCCGGCGGGGGTAAAAAAAGAAGGGGCCGCCCTGGATTTGCCCATTGCCCTTTCGGTTATGGCCGCTGCTGCGCTGGTTCCCGGTCTTTCGGCTTTGCCGGAACAGCTTATGGTACTGGGCGAACTGGAACTTTCCGGCAGGGTACGGCCTGTCCGTGGAGTGCTTGCTGCCGTTGCCAGAGGCCTAACGGAGGGCATCCGCTTTTTTATTATCCCCAAGGAAAACGAAGCAGAAGCGGCAGTATTGCTAGGCGACGACGGATCCTTCCGGCGGCAGGCCCCGGTTTTGTTGAAAAAGCCGGACCTGGAAGGGGATATCCAGTATAGCGCTGTGTCCACCCTGGACGAGGCCGCCCACGTGCTGGTTTTTTTAACTACCAAAGGCAGTTTTCCCCCGCCTTTCTTTGGCGGAGCCGCTTTTACCGGGCCGGAACCTCCGTTTGACTGCGGAGATTTTGCGGAAGTCCGGGGCCAGGGACGATACAAACGGGCGTTGGAAATAGCCGCCGCCGGGGGTCACAATCTCCTTGTTTTTGGCGCGCCGGGATCGGGAAAAACGATGCTGGCCCGGCGGCTTGCTTCTGTTATGGCGCCGCTTTTGCCAGAAGAAGCGGTAGAGGTAACCCGCATCCACAGTCTGGCCGGACAACTGGAATCCCGGATGTCCTCTAAAGAGGAATCCCGGGGTTTTTCCCTTATTACCCGGCCGCCCTTCCGTTCGCCCCACCATTCAGCCAGCGCCGAAGGAATCCTGGGCGGCGGACGGACAGTCCGGCCCGGCGAAATAAGCCTGGCCCATCTGGGAGTATTGTTCCTGGATGAAGCGCCGGAATACAAAATCAATGTACTCCAGGCGCTTAGAGAACCCTTAGAAGATAGGTTTCTTACCATTGTCAGGGCAGAAGGGCCAGTACGGCTTCCGGCGGATTTCCAGCTTATTATGGCTGCCAATGCCTGTCCCTGCGGCAGATTGGGCGCCCATTCCAACACAAACGAAGATTTTTCTGGTTCAGGCGGCTGTTTTTGCAGCCCCGAAGAAATTTACCGGTATTGGCGGAAATTCGGCGGCGCCCTTTTGGATCGTATCGATATCCGGGTACCGGTAAACGGAGCCAACGGCGATTTATACAATGTTATGGCTTCCGGGGAAACCGCCTCTGAATCCAGCGCGCTCATACGGGACCGGGTGACAAAGGCGGTGGAACGGCAACGCAGCCGCGGTATTCGCCGTAATGCCCGGATGACCCCCTCCCAAATTGAGGTTTACTGCGCCCTTGATGCAAATGCAAGCCAGACCTTCCGCCGGGCGGCGGAAGGTCTGGCCCTTTCCGGCAGGGCCTGCCACAGCATCCTTAAAGTGGCAAGAACCATTGCAGACCTGGCAGGCCGGGAAACCATAGACAGTACCCACATACTGGAAGCAGTGCAACACCGCCGTTTGGGAGACGATCCCTACGATGTAATCCAGGAATAGGAGGAAATACAAACGTATTTACGATTAACATGATGAAGGTATTGACATTTTTTTATAGGAGTACCATAATGAAATTTGAATGGGATGAGGAAAAAAATTCCCTAAATATTCAAAAGCATGGTATTGGTTTTGAAGAGGCGGTTGCGGTGTTTCTTGATCCTCTCATTATTGAGCATTTTGATCAGGAGCACAGCAATGAATACGAAGAACGCTGGCGGGCCTACGGTTATTTCCACAGGCTAATGGCCGTTACCTTTACCGAACGGAACGGTAGTATACGGATCATATCGGCCCGAAAGGCCACCAGAACAGAAGAGGAGGAACTTTTATATGATTAAACGAGTAGTTTTGGATAAACACTATGTTTTATCCCCCGAATCCATTGCCAGGTTAAAAGCCCTGGAAAACCGGGAAGTGGATACCTCCGATATACCAGAGGCAACGCAGGATGAATTACAGGAATTAAAACAGCAGCTTATGGAAAAACGGAAAAAACAAATGTTTTCCCTCCGGCTTTCCAATGCAACGGTCCAGTGGTGGCAAAGCCTGGGAGCGGGTTATACCAGCGTTATGGCTCGTTTCCTTGATGAAGCCCGGAATCACCCGGAATGGGTTCGGGGGGTGCTGTAGCAGGCCGCGGCAGGCGGTTTCCGCTAAAGCAGGAATCCCGGCTATCCTCTTTAGAGAAAGCCTAGGAATTCGTCCCCTATCTGGCGGTCTCCGGCGGTAAAACCAAGTTTTCGTTCCGGCCTGGCGGAGCCGTGGAAGTCGCTCCCGGCGGTGATACGGAGATCCAGGGACCGGCCCAGTTCTTCCAGCCGCTTACAGGCCTTTACTTTTGCGGTAGGATGCCAGGCTTCAATGCCATCCAGGCCCTGTTCCTTAAGGGCGGCCAGAAGTCCCGGCAGCCGGCCCCAGGCAACATAGAGAGACAGGGGATGGGCCAATACGGCAAGGCCGCCGGCTTCGTGGATAAGCCGGGCCGCTGTTGCAAATGGCAGCCCGGTTTTAGGGACATAAAAGGGCCGTCCCTTACCCAGCCAGCGTTTAAAGGCCTGTTCCTGGTTTTTTACGATTTTCCGGCTTATAAGAAAGGCCCCAAAATGAGGACGCCCTACCAGCGGTTCCGCGCCGCTGCCTGCTTTGCCGGTTCCGCCGCCGGCAAAAGCCTTAATTTCAGCATAATCGGCGTTTATTCCAGCGGCCCTCATTTTTTCTACCATCTGCTGGTTTCGCCGTTCCCGGCCCTCCGTTAAATTCCCCAAGGTTTGCAGGAATGTTTCTGTAGGATGTTCAATGCCCAGGCCCAACAGGTGGAATTCCCCATTAATAGTGGGGAATTCCGGCTGGCTGCCGTTTATTTCCAGTTCAACTCCCGGAATAAGGCGAATTTTTCGGCTGGCGGCGGCTTTTTTTGCCTCTGCCAGTCCGGCAATAGTGTCGTGATCCGTCAAAGCCAGCGCCTGGAGCCCCTGAAGGGCGGCTTTTTCTACCAAAGCGGCGGGTTTCAGGTCGCCATCGGAAGCGCTTGAATGGGTATGCAGGTCTATCATTTACAAGGATTGTAGCAAATCTTTACAAAAAATCACACTAATCGCCGATAATCATATAATGGGTGTAGGGTCGTTGACTGTTTCCCGCCTGTGATTATAGAATACTAAGATAGGATGGCCTTGGTGTCTGATTTTACATTACAGAATGTGATACTCGTTGGAGGGGAAAACAGTAAAACTCTGGGGGTAACGGGAGAAAAGATCGTCCCGCCCGGGCCGGGTTGTGTCCTTGATTTAAAGGGCCGGTCCTGCGTATATCCGGGGCTTATCAATACCCACGATCACCTCCAGGGGAATTACCGGCCGCCGGTGGGTCCCAAACCGGGGGTGTTTTACCTTACTTGGCTGCCCTGGGACAATGACCTTAAGGCATCCGATACTTTTAAAGAACGATCCCGGCTGAACCGGGAGGATCTTTATAGCCTCTCCGGTTACAAGTGTCTTTTTTCCGGGGTTACCACAGTAAACGATCACTTCCCCCAAAAATTCAACGCCAACATACTGCCAACACTGCCCATCAGGGCAATTCTGGAATATGGCCTGGCCCATGAGGCATCGTCCTACGATCTTAAATGGGGGGACGGCCTTGAGGTGGAACATGCCAAGGCAATAAAAAACAACTGGCCTTTTATTACCCACCTTGCTGAAGGTTTTGACGAAGAAGCCATGAACGGGGTGAATTATCTGGAAAGCCGTAAGATATTGGATGATCACTGCCTGTTTGTTCATTGTATTGGTTTTAGCGACGACGATATTAAAAAAGTTGCCAAGGCGGGGGCCAGCGTTTCCTGGTGCGGATTTTCCAACAAGTTTATGTTTAACGTTACCTGCAAGATCCGCAAAATGATCGAAGCTGGAATAAATGTAACTATTGGAACCGATTCTTCTGCCACCGGCTCGGCAAATTTGCTGGAAGAAATGCGCTACGACCGGGTTTTGTACCGCGCCATGTATGGCGAGGATCTTCCGGCAGAAAAAATCTTTACCATGGTTACCGCCAATGCGGCAAAGGCGTTCCGTCTGGATGATCGCCTGGGTACCCTGGACGAAGGAAAATTGGCGGACCTCCTGGTAATTAAGGCCAAAAGGGACGATCCCTTTGAAAACCTGGTGGGGGCCGAAATGGAAGACATTGAACTTTTAACCCTGGCGGGAAAACCTATTTATGGCGAACTGCGGTTCCTGGATATTTTTGGCGGAGAACTTCCTGCGGGTTATACTCAAATTACCGTGGGAAAGCGGCCCATGTTTGTTGCAGGCGATCCCGCAGGGCTGTATAAAACTGCCCGCAGCAAAATTGGCTTTAAAAAGGTTCTTGATTTTCTGCCCTTTGAGCCGGAGTAACGAATATGCCAAAGCCCTTTCAGTACAGGTCAGGTTCGGTAATATATTTCCAGGGAGACGCTGCGGAGAAGATTTTTATTGTCCAGTCGGGCAAGGTAAATCTTTCCTACCAGGATACCGAAACCGGCGAAGATGTCCACGATCTGGTTCAGCCCGGCGAATTCTTTGGCGTTAAGTCTGCCCTGGGCAGATACCCCCGGGAAGAAAATGCCATTGCCATTCAGGATGCGGCCATTATGGCCTTTACCGTTCCCGAATTTGAAGCCCTGGCCCAGGCAAATACCCGGATTATTCTAAAGATGCTCAAGGTTTTTTCCAACCAGCTCCGGCGTATTCATCACCAGGTAACGAACCTGTTGGAAAAAACCGAAGAAGTTCCGCCCGAAACGGGACTTTTTAATGTGGGCGAATACTACCTAAAAAACAAACGGTATTTCCAGGCCAAGTATGTGTTTTCCCGGTACCTTACCTACCATCCTTCGGGACGCCATGCTGCCCAGGCGGCAAAAAATCTGGAGCTTTCCGAATCCCAGGCAAGCCGTATGCCCCAGTCTATTTCCCGTTCTTCCGAACCGGTAAAACCCTCTTCCATACCTTCGGCGGCAGCTTTTTCTGACAGAGGCCCGCAGGAACAGCTGGGAGATACCGCCAAGGCCTACTACGATGCGGTAAGTATGATTAGCCAGGAAAAATACCAGCAGGCGTACTTGTCCTTCAAAAAAATAGTCGATGCCAATGAAGATCAGGAATATGTAGCCAAGAGTTCCTACGAAATTGGCCGCTGTCTTTACCTGCTTAATAAATACGACGACTGCATAAAATATTTTACCGGAATGATCACCAAATATCCCCGGCATCCCGATTTGGGGAACGGTCTTTATTTTATGGGGCAATCCTACGAAAAACTGGGCAGGAAGGATCAGGCCGCTACGTTCTACAAAAAAATTCTTACCATGACCACCGACGAAGACGACGCAATTAACCTTAAAGCAAAACGGGCCCTTAAAGCCCTTATGGGGGAATAAAATGGCTATGGATATGGCCGCCTTTGGCCGTTTTGCCAGAACTTTTCAGGCTGGAGAAATGATCTTTTCTGAATTTGAGCCCGGCGATGCTTTTTACCTGATTCAGTCCGGCCGGGTGGAATTGGTCAAGATCATCGGCGATATTGAAAAAACGCTGGATATTCTGCAGCCTTCGGATATGTTTGGCGAGATGGCGCTTCTGGAAAATTCCCCCCGGTCCGCCACCGCCATAGCCCTGGATACGGTTAAGGTGCTGGAATTTAACCGGCAGAATTTTGAAATTCTTATGCTGGGAAATCCCAAGATTGCCCTGACGCTGCTTAAAATGTTTACCAAGCGTATTTACGATTCCAAGCGGCGTTTTATGATTTTAACTTTGGACGATGATCAGGCAAAAATTGCCGATGTGTTCCTGATGCTGGACGAAACCCAGACCAATATTGACAAAACCACTGAACGCAGGGAATTCAATACTTCTGTTGATGATATTGCCCACTGGGCGGGAATGAGTGTTAACCAGGCCAGGGATCTAATAAACCACTTTGTAACCCAGCGGCGGATGGAAGTTTTTAGCGATAAAATAGCGGTAAAAAACATTAACGATTTTTCCCGCTTTGTCGCTTCCAGGCGGAAAAAGAACTAAGAAGCAAAGGAGACCGCTTTGAAAAAGTGCATCTTTGCTGTGGCTGCCGTATTTCTGCATATGGTTTTTACCGCCTGTACAAACAGCCCCGGCACAAGCGGCCTTCTTAACGGGTACTATACCGCAGAAATGGAGGAATTTGATTCCTACGGCTGGAAAGAGTATATCGCTATCTATGTAAATAACGGCCGCATTGTTACCGTAGAATACAACGCAAAAAATGCCAGCGGTTTTATTAAGTCCTGGGATTCGGATTATATGCGCCTTATGAATATTACCGACGGCACCTATCCCAACGAATATACCAGAAATTATGCCACGGCATTGTTACAGTTACAGAAGACCGGCGGTATAGACGTCTTAAGCGGGGCCACCAATTCTTACCATACCTTTATCCTTCTTGCCAACGCGGTGCTTGAGCAGGCCCGCAGCGGAACACGGCAAATTGCCTTTGTGCCGGTGCCGCCTGACCCGCACGACAGAACCGGGGAATCTTCCGGAACGCCATGAAACAGAAACCCGGAAAAACCATTGCTGCCCGGATAACTCTTATTACCGTGTTTGCGGTGCTTATGTTTAATGCCTGTCTTGTGGGGGTAATGAATTTTTTCATGAATTCCCTGACAGACCGTATACTGCTCCAAATGTCGCCAAGTTTGGCAAAAATTGCCGCTCAGGATGTGGAAAGAAGCCTGCAGGTTCTGGCGGAGCGGTTTTTCCTGCTTAAGGGAAATACTACCCTTACCAATCCCGATTTGGAATTAAGCACCGTCCAGAATAACCTGGAGTTTATTAGTTCCGGAATTGAGTTTGTCTGGCTGGGCTTGTACCATTCCGACGGCACCCTTATGGCAGGAACCAGAGCGAGTCCTCCGGATATAGCGTTGCATAAACTAACCAGGATGATCCGGGATACGCATAACCTGGCCATTGAAGATACTTCTGTGGGCGGCAAGGGCCTTGAAATTGTTATGGGTTTGCCCATGAACGACATGACCTATTTGGCAGGCAGTTACCGTTACGATGTCCTTTCTGATGTTTTAAAAAACATCAATGTGGGGGTCGAAGGAACTGCCTTTATCATTAATGAAGAGGGAAAATTTGTTGCTCACAAGGATCCGGTTAAAGTGTATAACCAGAAATTTCTGGAAGAAGAACTGGGTACCGGCGAAGATATCAAAAAAGAACTAACCTTGATGGAAAAGGGACAAACCGGATCTGCCATTATAAGCAGAGAGCAGGGTAAAACTTTTTTAAGTTATTCGCCCATCAGGGGAACCAGGTGGTCTTTGGGAATCCTTGTGCCCCGTTCAAGTTTTATTATTCCCCTGCGGGATGCCACCGTGGTAAGCATTATTTTTACCATCATCGCCCTCTTCGGCTTTATTCTAATCTTTACTGCTCTTATACGAAAAATACTCAGTAATCCCCTTTCGGCAATTATCGAAAGCGCTCAAAAATTAACGGAAGGTATTTTTGAAAGTCACCTTGCCCCGGAGATTACCAAAAAAGAAGACGAAATCGGCCGCCTGGGTGAGGCCTACCTTACCATGTCTGAATCGATCAAACAGGTTATTGGCGATATAAGCAAACTTACCAAATCTGCCCGGTCCGGTTCACTCTATGAGCGGGGAGATCTTTCCCGCCACAAAGGGGATTATTACCGGATCATTGAGGGCATTAATGTTATGATGGATGTATTTTGCTCCCACTTTGATGTTATGCCCGCTGCCCTGGCGCTGTTTGACGCAGAGGCGGCGCCGATTTACATTAATAAAAACATGGCGGATATTCTTAGCCGGCACCATTTTGAATTTGACGATCCCCGGCTGCTTTCTACTATTCTGGCAAAGTCTGACTGGCGGGCCCTTTTTGATCCCCGCGAAGAACTGGGAGTTTTCCAGGACGAAATGAGCATTACCGGATCCGATGGGGAACTGTGGAAGTATTCGGTGATGCTCCAGAAAATTCTGGATGAACATTCGGTAATTATGATCCTCCAGGATATTACCCTGCTTACCCGGGCCCGGCTTGATGCGGAAGCGGCCAGCAAAGCCAAGAGTAACTTTCTGGCCAACATGAGTCACGAGATGCGTACCCCCATGAATGCTATTATCGGCATGACCAATCTGGCAAAATCTTCCGGCGAGGTGGAACGAAAGGATTACTGTCTGGAAAAAATAGAAAACGCTTCGCACCACCTTTTGGGGGTAATTAACGATGTTTTGGATATGTCTAAAATCGAAGCGAATAAATTTGAACTTTCGTTCCAGGAATTCAATGTATCAAAAATGATCCAGCGGGTTACCGGGGTAATTACTTCCCGGCTGGAAGAAAAGTGCCAAACCTTTGTGGTAGATGTGGACAAGAACATTCCCGCCAATGTGATTGGCGACGAACAGCGCCTGGCCCAGGTTATTACCAATCTGCTTTCCAATGCGGTAAAGTTTACCCCCGAAAGCGGCTCCATACGGTGCAGTATAAAGCTGCTTAAGCTGCTGGAAGAAACAATTATTATCCAGGTGGAAGTTGCCGACACGGGCATTGGAATTAGCGATGAACAGCAAGAACGGCTTTTTGCCTCTTTCCAGCAGGCCGATGCCAGCATTTCCCGCCGTTTTGGCGGTACCGGCCTGGGCCTGGCTATTTCCAAACAAATTGTAGAGATGATGAACGGAACCATTTGGGTTAATTCCCGGCCTGGGCACGGTTCTGTTTTTTCTTTTTCGGCGGAACTTAAAAAAAGTACGGAAGAAAAAAAAGCAGCGGAAGGTGAAGAAGAAACCAGCTGGAAGAACAGTTTTAAGGGTTATACCATACTGCTGGCGGAAGATGTGGAGATTAACCGGGAGATCGTTCTGGCCCTGCTGGAACCTACGGGAATAAGCGTTGACTGTGCCGAGAACGGAAAAGAAGCCCTGGATCTCTTTAGCGAGAACCCCGGTAAATACCAGATGATTTTTATGGATATCCATATGCCGGAGGTTGATGGTTATGAAGCAACCCGGCGTATACGAGCCTTTGAAAGAGAGCTATTGTTAAAAGATCTGGAACATCCTTCGCAAGAGGGTTCCCCTTTAGGGGATACCCGAAAATCCTTTCGGGTCCCGATAGTTGCAATGACCGCCAATGTATTCCGCGAGGATATAGAAAACTGTCTGGCGGCGGGCATGAACGATCATATCGGGAAACCGCTGGATTTTAAAGAAGTTCTGGAAAAACTACAGCAATATCTCTGTATAACAAAAACCGCCTAGCAGCGGCGGTTTTTGTTTCAATGTTTCTTGGCAATTTTTGCCCAGGTGTCCCGGAGGCCCACGGTTTTATTAAACACCGGTTTGCCCTCCGGAATGTCGGGGCAGTCTTTTGCAAAATAACCGAGCCGCTCAAACTGAAAACGCTCGCCGCTTCGGGCTGCTGCAAGGCACGGTTCACCGTAAGCGCCGGAAATTACTTCCAGCGAAGCGGGGTTAAGGTTGTCCATGAACGAACCAGGGATTCCAGCTTTAGCGGATCCCAGGGTTCCGTCGGGTTTGGCTGGAACATCCATTGGTTTTTCAACAGCAAAGAGATAATCGTAAATCCGCACTTCCAGGGGGATTGCCTCTGCCGCGTTAAGCCAGTGAATGGTTCCCTTAACTTTGCGGTTATCCGGGGCATTGCCGCCCTTTGTTTCCGGGTCGTAGGTACAGCGCACGGCGGTAATATTTCCCGCGGCATCTTTGTCACAGCCGGTACAGGTAACAATGTACCCGTAACGGAGCCGCACGGCATTACCCGGAAACAGGCGAAAGTACTTGGGCGGCGGGGTTTCTTCAAAATCGTCCCGTTCTATCCACAGTTCTTTTCCAAAGTGGATAACCCGTGTACCAGCGTTTTCGTCTTCGGGGTTGTTCACCGCTTCGAGGTCTTCGGTTGCCGCAGGCCAGTTTTCGACGATAAGTTTAAGGGGCCGCAAAACTGCCATTACCCGGCGGCTTGTTTTATTAAGGTCTTCCCGCAGGCAATATTCCAAAAAGGCAATGTCCACCGTACTATCGGTTTTGGCAATCCCAATCTGGGAGATAAAATTCCGCAGGGCCGCGGGAGTATAACCCCGGCGGCGCAGTCCCGCCAGGGTGGGCATGCGGGGATCGTCCCAGCCGTTCACCTGTTTTTCCTGCACCAAGCGGAGCAGGTAACGCTTACTCAGTACCGTATGGGTCAGGTTAAGCCGGGCAAACTCGATCTGCCGGGAGGGGAATACTTCCGCCTCGCGGATAAACCATTCATAGAGGGGCCGGTGGATTTCGTATTCCAGCGAACAAAGGGAATGGGTTATTCCTTCCTTTGCGTCCGACAAAGGATGTTGAAAATCGTACATGGGATAAATACACCAGGTATTCCCCGTGCGGTAGTGGTTGTCCCGGCGTATACGGTACATCACCGGGTCCCGCATAAGCAGGTTTGGGTCGGCCATGTCAATTTTTGCCCGCAGGGTTTTTGCGCCATCGGCAAATTCTCCTGCACGCATCTTTGCAAAAAGCTCAAGGTTTTCTTCCACACTGCGATCCCGCCAGGGGCTGTTCCGTCCCGGCGGCGTTATGGTAATGTTGTTTTTGTCGGGAACCGCTGTTCCCCGGTATTCGCTGGTTTCTTCTTCGGAAAGATCATCCACATAGGCCTTGCCTTTTTTAATGATCTTTACCGCCAAATCGTAAAGGTATTCGTAGTAATCCGAGGCATAGTATTCCCGGTCTTCCCAGTCAAAACCAAGCCAAGCCACATCCCGCTTAATTGCTTCTACATAGGAGCTGTCTTCTTTTTCCGGATTGGTATCGTCAAAGCGGAGATTGCACTTGCCGCCGAATTTTTCTGCCATCATAAAGTCCACCATGAGGGCTTTACAATGGCCAATGTGGAGCCAGCCGTTTGGTTCCGGCGGAAACCGGGTATGCACATAGCTGAACCTGCCGCCGGCCAAATCTTCTTTGATAAATTCACTGATAAAATCGCTTCCTATGGAAGCGCCGCTTCCTATGGAAGTCCCGCTCCCCAGGGAAGCGCCGGTTTCTGTTGTGTCCATACCTATTTCCTGTTAAAAGTCCGTTAAATAGCAGAGACCCAGGAGCAGCACAGCTTTGAGGATTTCGCCGTCCTTTCTGCCCGAAGTTAGAAAACGCTCCAACTGTCCGCCGTACCACCAGAAAAGTCCCAACTGGTGATCAATGCGGAAAGCATATTCAAAAAAGTCTTCCTTGCGGCTTTGTGAACCAAAAAGGAGCCAAGCCAATTCTTCCAGAATAAGGCCAAATTCCCCCAGGGCCTGTCCGTAATCTTCGTTTTTGATAAGGGTAATAAAACCGGGTACCCGATCCAGAAGTTTTTCTTTGCGATCTTCATCGCCCTTTTCTACCCAGGTTTTTTGAATAAGGAGTTCCAGATTGTTCCGGAAGGAATGGAGAAATTGTTCCAGTTCACCGAATCTGGCATCAAGTTTGCGGTAATCTTCTCCTACGCCCAGGCTGTCGGCAAAGGTCAAAACTGCCGTTTCTGCCTGCAGCGAAGATTTTCCATTAAGTCCGCCAGATGACGGTTCCCCGCTCTTTCCATAGGAGTCCGCCTGAAAAAGCGCCTCTGCGGCTTTCCGGTATTCCCTGGGAAGTTTGCCGGTACAGGTTGAACAACTAAGCATAGTTAACCATGCGCAAAAAGCCGGGTGTGTGTCAAGAAGTCCAGGCGGGCATTTCCAGATAGACCTTTATGGCCTTTCTAACCGATTCAAAGGCAAGTTCTTCCATGTCCACATTTTCCGGCTGGACAAAACGTACAGCGCTAACCTCCGCCGCCTGGAGTTTTAAATCTGCCAGGGTAAGTTCCGGCATTTCCAGGCAGAAAAACAAATCGCAGGTGTTGTAAGAAATGTTTTTGTACGGATACTTGTTGGGAAAAGACGCAAAAAGCCTCAATTGTCCTGCGGGATCAAAACCAAGTTCTTCAACCAGTTCCCGGCGGAGTCCGTCAAAAACCCCTTCGCCGGGATCCACAAAACCGCCGGGTAAATCAAGTTTTCCTTTGCCCGGTTCCTTGTTCCGGACCTGAAACAAAATTCCCTGTCCTGTCCGGATAAGACAGGCGGTGGCAGCGGCGGTATTATGGTAGTAGGTAAAACCGCAGTCGGGACAGCGAAAGACCTTGTTCTGCTCAAAGCGGATTTTCTGTGAAGCGCAGGCGGGGCAATAACGGAACATACCTTGATTGTAGCGGAAAAAATAAGTATAGTGAAGTTAATGATTACTGAATGTACACTGACGGTTCGTACCTATGAATGTGACAGTTACGGCCATGTAAACAATGCTAACTATCTTAACTACCTGGAATATGCCCGTTACGATTTTTTGAAAACCGTTGGTTTTGACTACCCCGCGGCAATCAAGGCGGGTTACGGGGTTTATGTTGCCCGGGTAGAGATTGATTACAAAAAACCCGCCTTAACAGATGAAGTATTAACCATACGATCCTGGCCCGTAAAAAAAGGCGCGGTAAGCGGCATTATTGCCCAGGAAATAAAACGGGGTGGTGATCTTATTGCCCAGGCAAAAGTTACCTGGGCTTTTGTGGACAGCAAGGGCCAGCCGGCAAAAATTCCGCCGGAGTGGGATCTGCCCGGATTGAAGCCCTGACCTTACAGAGTATACGCAGCTGAATGGCCGGGTTTACGGCGTAAACCGCAGATCCAATACCGCTATTTCCGAATGGGTACCAATCCGGACCGGCGGTCCCCAGACCCCGGCGCCGGAAGTAACCACTGCCTGGGCAGCGTCTTTTTGCCAATACCCATAGTGGGTACCGCCGCTCTTTTGAAAGATCCAGCGGGTGATTATATTGCCGGGGAAAAATTGCCCCCGGTGGGTATGTCCGCAAAGGACCAGATCAAAACCCGCCGCCGCAGTCTGGGGCAGTTCCACCGGCTGGTGATCCAGAAGAATTACCGCCGCTTTACGGGCAGGTGCAGGCAAATTTGAAAGTTCCTCTTTAGAGGAACTTTCAAACCCGGAAAAAGAAGCGGCCAGTTCGGGAAGGGTAAGCCTGCTGCTCCGCACCCCAATGGGTCTGGCATCCTTGCGGCCCGCTACATAAAGACCCGCCGCCGCCTCATAAATTTCATCCTGCAATACAATCATCCCTGTATCTTTAAGGAAGGCCGCGATACGGTCTGTTGAACGGGAACTCCGGTCCGTATCGTGGTTCCCCAGACAGCCGTAAACACCCAGGGGAGCAGAGATACGCCGGAGTTCCGCGGCGATGCCGGCCTGGTCTGCCACCGTTTCAAGGCCGCTGTCAAAAATATCACCGGCTATACAAACCATGTCGGGGGAAGCTTCGTTAATCCGGTCTACGATTTTGGCGGTCCAGGCCCTGTCTACTGTGGGGCTGATGTGCAGATCCGACACCAGCACCAGCCGGAAACTTTCCATCCCCGGATTCCGGGGGATGGAAAGCTCATAGTAGGTGGTACGGATATTCCGCGCATGAAGCGATCCATATACAAGGAGAACCAGGGTAAGGCAAAACGCCGCACCAGCGCCGGCGGGCATAAGGCGAAACTGCTTAAAGCCCAATCCTGCCAGATCAAAAACCAGAAGAAAAAGAAACAGATACACAAATGCTGCGGGCCAGTACATTCCCAGGATACGGAGCGGCCCAATCCAGTCCAGCCGGAAAAGGGCAATAAAGATAAAACCGCTGGCAAGAAGGACATAACAGGGCCAAAAAATCAAGCCTTTTAACGACGGCAATAACAGGCGGCCAAAGGCAAAAAACCTTAAACCAATGTAGAGGTTTAAGGTTAGGTAGAGAAGCAGCATAAACACCGAACGGAAAACCCACATATCACATCCTCTTTTTTACTGCCATGATCCGGTTCCAGCTTTCTTCAATCCGTTCCGGTTTAATCCGCCCTTTCTGGACCATGTCATAAAGGGCATCCGCCGCCTTTTGGGCCAGCGCCGGATCGTACAGACCGCCATTGTTGGAAAGGCACAGCAAATCTACCCCGGCGTTAACAGCCTTTTCCAGGGCTTCGTCAAAAGCATAGTTTGCTTTTATCGCCGCCATATCCATATCATCGGAAACAATGATCCCCCGGTAACCAAGTTTATTCCGGAGCAGTCCCGAAAGGATTGGCGCGGAAAGGGTTGCAGGGTTCTCTCTATCAAGGTTTGCGTTAAACACATGGCTTGTCATTACCATAAGCGATTTTTCCATGGAACGGGAACTGATAAGTTTTTGGTAGGGAATAAGTTCCGCCTCCTGCCAAAGTCCGGTAATGTCTACCTGGCCCCGGTGGGTGTCTCCGGTGGAACTGCCGTGACCGGGAAAGTGTTTGATGCAGGAAATAATTCCCCGGCGGCGGTGGGCTTCTATCCAGATAGACGCATGTTTTATTACCGTTTTGGGATCGGCGGAAAAACTGCGGCCATAGGCGCCGATAATGGGATTGGCCGGATTAAGGTCCAGATCTACGCAGGGTGCAAAGTTAAGGTTGATCCCCATTTCTGCCAAAAGCGCGGCAGTTTCTTCCGCCTGGGCTTTGGTTAAAGCCCCCCGTGGATCGGCTGCCATGTCCTTGGCGCGGATATTTGGCGGAAAGCCGTATTCAGAGCGGAGCCGGTTAACCCGGCCCCCTTCCTGATCAATGGCAATAAAGAGTTTTACCGGAGCAATGCTTTGCATATCCGCCGTAAGTTTGGCAAGCTGCTCTTTTGACAGAATATTCCGGGGCCGGCTGCGGGAAGGCATGTCGTAATCGAAGATCAGCACACCGCCAATGCCCAGTTCCGATATGTCCCGGTAAATGTGATTGTCTTTGGTAAGTTCCGTACCCCGGAAACCTACCATCAACATCTGGGCGATTTTCTGTTTTAGTGTTGGCGTAACAGGAGCCGGGGCGGAACCGGCGGAAAGGAACAGTACACAACCAAGGCACAGCGCTCTAAAAAATGCGGGCAGTGCGGTTACGTTACGGACCATTATATCCTCAGACGCTCCGCATGGTGGTAGGCTTCTGCCCGCAGGGCCTTAACTTGATCATCCGCCAGGTATTCGTCAAAGGGCATCATACGGTCGATACAGGTGGAGGCCGCACCGGGGCCCGCCGCAGGCAGGATCTCCACAATGCGGTTGGCAATGGAGGTTATAAATTCATGGTCGTGTGAATTAAAAAGAATTACTCCGGGAAAGGCAATAAGGCCGTCGTTAAGGGCGGTTATCGCTTCCAGGTCCAGGTGGTTGGTGGGTTCGTCAAGGATCATCACATTGGCGCCGGAAAGCATCATTTTTGCCAAAAGACACCGTACCCGCTCGCCGCCGGAAAGAACATTTACCGACTTAAGGGCTTCGTCGCCGGAAAAAAGCATACGCCCCAGAAAACCCCGGACATAACTTTCGTCCTGGTCCGGGGAATACTGGCGGAGCCAGTCGACAATGGAAAGCTGGGAACTAAAATAGACCGTGTTTTCTTTGGGAAAATACGAAAGGCTTACCGTCTGGCCCCAGTATACGCCGGGGGCATTTTCTTTGGCGGCGGCCATTTCAAAGAGGGCTGTTTTGGCCTGGTGTTCGGTTCCCACAAAGGCGATTTTTTCGCCCTTGTTTACCGTTAGCGAAAAATCGAAAAGACCCGAAACGGCATCGGCGGTTTTTTCAAAGCGCAGTACATTGTTGCCAATTTCCCGGTTGGGCTTGAAACCCACAAAAGGAAATTTGCGGCTGGTAATGGTAATATTATCCAGGTCGAGTTTTTCCAGCACCTTCTTGCGGCTGGTAGCCTGCCGGCTTTTGGCAACATTACTGGCAAAACGCTGGATAAATTCGCGGAGTTCTTTGGCTTTTTCTTCGTTCCGCTTTTGCTGATCCTTGGCCTGTTTTTGCAGCATCTGGCTCATCTGATACCAGAAATCGTAGTTCCCCGAATATTGGGAAATTTTGCCAAAATCAATATCACAGATGTGGGTACACACGGCGTTAAGAAAGTGCCGGTCGTGAGACACGACGATCACCGTGTTGGGAAAGTCAATAAGAAAATCCTCAAGCCAGGCGATTGATTCCAGATCCAGGCCGTTGGTTGGTTCATCCAAAAGCAGGATGTCGGGGCTGCCAAAAATAGCCTGGGCCAAAAGAACCCGGACCTTTTTTGATTCATCCAGGCCTGACATAAGCTTGCCGTGATCTTCCTCGTCCAGGCCCAGACCGGAAAGCAGCTGCCCCGCCTGGGCTTCCGCTTCCCAGCCCCCCAGGTCGGCAAAATCCGCTTCCAGTTCGCTGGCACGCATTCCGTCTGCTTCGCTAAAATCTTCTTTGGCGTAAATCGCTTCCCGCTCTTTTTGGATTTGATACAACCTGGGGTAACCCATGATTACCGTTTCCATGGCGGGATATTCGTCAAAGGCAAAGTGATCCTGCTTAAGAACCGCCATACGTTCCCCTTTGGAAACGATAATTTCCCCTTTGTCGTGTTCAGTCTCGCCGGAAAGTATCTTAAGAAAAGTTGACTTTCCCGCGCCGTTGGCGCCGATAATTCCATAACAGTTGCCGGGGGTAAATTTGAGGTTAACGTCTTTAAAAAGGATCCGCTCCCCATAGGAGAGACTTACATCGGTAACAGTTATCATGGGGTTTTCCTGAAAATTCCGGTAAGCCGGGAAAGAATTCCCTTCTTTTGCTTTGTAGAGCCATGATCGCTCTGCTGTTCTTTGGACTGGTTATTTTTTGACAGCCGGTCTTTTGACGGTGGATTATTGGACCGCTGATTGTTGGACGGCCGTTCTTTAGGCCTTCCGGAACGTTCCCCTGGACCGGTATGTCTATCGTTTTCCCGCGGACCATCTCTCCGGCGCTTCCGGCCGGATCGTCTGCCCCGGTCAGTATCGCCGGTACTGCGGGTTTCTTCGGAGTCTTCCGCCTTGCCGGACTGTCCTTTGTACTTTTCTTTGTAGTAGGCCATTCGTTCTTCAAGGGAAAGCTGGGAAAGTTTTTGTATATTTGGCTCCCGGCGGGTTTCCGGCCCGCGTTGATTTGCACTGCGATTGCTGTTTTGATCATCGCTGCGGCCCTGGCCTTCGCCCCGGTTATCCCGCCGGCGGCCTTCACCGCGGCCCTGGCCCTGTCCGCCGCCGGAGCGGTTTTCGGGGCGGCTATTCCGCCCGCGGCCTTCGCCCCGTCCACCGCCGCCGGATCTTTCGGAACGGTCATTCCGCCGGCCAAAACCGCCGCGATCCCGGCCTCCCCGGTCATCATAAAAGTCGGTCCTGATCCGGACTCCCTCGCTTTTGTCCCGGCCATACAGATCTTCCCCGGCAACCTGGGAAGGTATTTTTTTGCCGATGTATCGTTCGATATCCGATAGTTCGTACACATCCTGTTCG
>BNVB01000012.1 GCA_025997795.1 Spirochaetia bacterium
CCCTAAGAACCTAAAACTTACAGCCGTTGTTTTGGCTGGGCCGCAGGTTCTATCATTTTAAACCCTAAATCTATGGTAAATGAATCATCATAGAGGTCGAGCCGTATCTTTGCCCTTCCTTTTCTTTTATCGACCTTAATGATGATTCATTTACCATAGATTTAGGGTTTAAAATGATAGAACCTGCGGCCCAGCCAAAACAACGGCTGTAAGTTTTAGGTTCTTAGGGGTACCTTGGACCGGGAGGGGGAATGAAAAAAACTGATACACGGCTTTATATCATCGGCGCCGGTTTTGCCGGCAGAGCCCTGGCAAGGGAAATAAAAACCAAGACGATCCTTGGTTCGGTGGTTGCCTTTCTGGATGATGATCCGGCAAAAATCGGCTCCAAAATAGAAGGTATCCCTGTATTGGGTCCTATCCGGGATGTGGCCCAGCTCTTACGGATGAAAAACGCCGATGAGGCAATTATTGCCATTCCCGGCGCTTCCCGTGAATACCTTACGGAACTCTACGGCATTCTTAAAAACGCCGGGTTCCAGCGGATCCGGATCCTTCCCGGTATTTCCCAGATTATTGAGGGGGATGCCCACCTTATCCAGACCCGTTCCATTGATCCACAGGATCTTTTGGGCCGCACCCCGGTGGCAGTAAACCTAAAAGAAAGCCTTACCTACCTCCGGGGCAAGCGGGTACTTGTTACCGGCGCAGGCGGATCCATTGGGAGCGAACTCTGCCGCCAGCTGCTTTCCGGCGGCGCTTCCCGGCTTTACCTTTTTGGCCATGGGGAAAATTCCATCTACCTTATTGACCGGGAACTGCGGCTCCTCCAGCAGGAAGGCGTAGGAGAAAAGGCTACAATTATACCGATTATTGGGGATCTGAAAGACCGGGATTATATGTATTATATTCTGGGACGGCTTAAGGCAGATGTAATTTTTCATACCGCCGCATACAAACACGTTCCCATGATGGAAGAAAACCCCGTGGCGGCGGTAGAAAACAATCTCTTTGGTACCAAAAATCTTGTCGATGCCGCCAAGGCCGCAGGAGTAAAACGTTTTGTCCACATCACCACCGATAAGGCGGTGGATCCTGTTTCGGTCTACGGCGCTTCCAAGTACCTCTGCGAACGGCTTGTATTGGCCGCCGCCACGGAAGAAAACCGCTTTATGGTGGTCCGCTTTGGCAATGTATTGGGGTCCCGTGGTTCAATAATGCTTCTGTTCCAGAAGCAGATTGAACAGGGAGGACCGGTCACCGTAACCCACCCGGACATGAAACGGTGGTTTATGACCATCCCCGAAGCCTGTTCCCTGGTCCTTAAGGCCGGCGGTGTCGGCGAAAACGGCAAACTCTATCTTTTGGACATGGGCGAACCGGTGTTGATCAAAGATTTGGCGGAACAGATGATCCGCTTTTATGGTTTTGAACCGGGCAGGGACATACAGATTGAATACATCGGCACCCGGCCGGGAGAGCGGCTGGATGAACGGCTCTGGGCACATGAGGAAGAACCGCTGCCCACCGAATTTAACCGTATCCTCAAGGTAGCGCGCCGGGCCGGGACTGCTCCTCTGGCGGACATGGAAGCGCTAATGGAAAAACTTGCCCCCATCGTCCGCCTGGATCCCCGGCGGCCCGATGATTACCGGAACAGCGCCCTGCTCCGCAAACTGTTGGAAGAAGCGGTACCAACCCTGTTACCTAAAACCCGCGGATACACCGGTACCGCTGTGCAAAAAAAGGCTTCCTCTTTAGAGGACAGCCGGAATTCCAACTTTAGTGGTAACCATGTCGCCATTCCGGCGCCCGTCCCGGCGCCCGTCTCGGCGGCCGTTCCGGCTTTGTAAACAGTGTAAGTTATGGAAGATTTTGCCCAGCCAATTCCCTTTGCCCGGCCCTTTACCGGCAGGGAGGAAGAAGAGGCGGTACTCCGGGTACTCCGTTCCGGCTGGCTTACTACAGGCAAGGAAGCGCTGGCCTTTGAAAAAGAATTCGCCGCCTTTTTATCAAATAACGATGAATTACCAAATTCCAAAAATGATGCCCCTGGCTGCCTTCCGCCGTTACATTGTCTTGCGGTAAACTCGGCAACTTCCGGCCTTCATCTGGCGCTGGAAGCCCTGGGAATAGGCCCCGGTGATGCGGTATTCCTCCCCTCCTATACCTTTACCTCCACTGCCGAAGTGGTCCGTTATTTGGGGGCAGAGGCGGTATTTGTGGACATTGGCAGGGACAGTTACAACATGGATCCCGCCGCACTGGAAGCGGCGGTGTCCCGCTTGCATTCAGCTGGGAACGGGGCAAAAAACAGCTTTTCCGGGCTCCGGCCCAGGGCGGTCATTCCTGTTCACATCGGCGGTGTACCCTGCGACATGGAAGCAATCTGCGCCATAGCCGGGTCTTACGGCCTGGCCGTAGTGGAAGATGCGGCCCACGCATTCCCTGTCCGGGCGGGCAAATCCGGCGGAAACACGGCGGAAGGCCCCTGGGCGGGAACCATCGGCGATGCGGGGGTTTTTTCGTTTTATGCCACCAAGACCATCACCACCGGAGAAGGGGGTATGGTGCTTACCCGCCGGGAGGATCTTGCCAAACGGATTTCGGTAATGCGCAGCCACGGCATAGACCGGACGGTGTGGAACCGCTATACCGATAATAACGCTTCCTGGTACTACGAAGTAATTGCCCCGGGGTTCAAATACAATCTGCCGGACCTGCTGGCCGCCATAGGACGGGTCCAGCTTGGCCGGGCCATGGAACTTCTTTCCATGCGGGAATCAATCGCCCGCCGTTATGATGCGGCCTTCAAAAATCGTGAAGCTTTTATTATTGCTCCGCCGGGAGGCGCCAGGCATCTTTATACCCTCCGGCTCCGGAATCCCGGGTGTCCCCTAAAGGGGAACCCATCAAAGCGGGACAGTTTTATCGAAAAACTCCGCTCCCGGGGTATAGGGACTTCTGTTCACTTTATCCCCCTCCACCTTATGCCCTATTACCGGGAACGGTACGGCCTCAAAGCAGAAGACCTGCGTGAATCCTACCGGCGTTTTACCGAAACGGTTTCCCTTCCCATTTGGCCCGGCATGACCAGCGCCCAGGTAGACCGGGTTATAGCGGCGGTTTTATCTGTATAAATTTCCTTCATGTTTATGGTAGACTAACAGTACCGTGGAAAAACCGCCCTTTGTTGACGACATCACTATCAAACATTGTCTTACCGGGATACTGCTCCGTTCCCCGGTTCAGAGGGGAATTCTTAAAGAAATCCAGACCCCCAAACTTCCCTACAATGTAAGCCTTATTACCGCTTCGGATATTCCGGGGAACAATATACTTGCCAGACCGGCGGACCATATTCCGGTTTTTCCCCAAAAAGAACTTTCCTACTATGGGCAGCCCGCGGCTATGCTTCTGGGGCCGGACCCGGCGCGGCTCCGGGAACTGGCAGAACAGTGTACGGTGTTGGCAGAACCGGCGGAAAACATTCCGGTGGAAAAAATTCCGGCGGAAGAACAGGAAAAAATCATCCTTGAACGAAACTACGATGCAGGTTCTGTGGACGAAGCATTTGAAAAGGCCGAAACGGTAGTAGAAGGAAACTACAGTACCGGTCTTGAGGATCCCTGGCCCAGTGATCCGCTGGGAGCCATCGCCGTACCCGGAGATGGAACCATGACGATTCATACTGCAAGCCAATGGCCGGGGCATGTTAAAGCTTCGGTCGCCCGCACGCTTACTATCAAGACCGCCGCCGTAGAAGTAGAACTTACCCGGCTGGAAATCCACCTGGACGGAAAACTCTGGACCCCTTCGCTTATCGCCTGCCAGGCCGCGGCGGGGGCGTGGGTTAAAAACAAAGCGGTAAAACTTGTCCTTAGACGGGACGAGGATTTTCTTTTTTCTCCCAAAAGTGTTCCTGCAAACATTCATATCCAAACTGCTCTGGGCAAACGGGGACAAATTCTGGGAACCAGGGTAACCATTACTGCAAACTTTGGCGCGGCGGGGGTCTTTGCCGCCGAAATTCTTGACCGCATTGCCCTGGGGGCCCTGGGGGCCTACAGCCACGGAAGCATCTGCCTTCGGGCCCGGGGAATTTCCACAGCCCTTCCGCCGGCGGGGCCCTTGGCGGGTTTTGGCCTGGCCCAGGGTTTTTTTGCCGCCGAACAGCATGCATCCCGTATTGCCGGCGTACTGGGCGAAGATCCGGCGGAATGGCGCAAAAACTTTTTTCTCCGCAAAGGAAGAAAGCTCCCCATCGGAACGGAAATCCGGGAGGAACCGCCGCCGGAAGCGCTCCTGGACAGTGTTTCCGCCATGAGCGATTACCGGCGTAAATGGGCATCCAATGATCTTCTGCGTAAAAACCGCCGGGAAAATCCCGCTTTGCAACATAACCTGTACGAAGGACTGCGGGGCATTGGTATAGCCCTGGCGTATCAGGGAAGTTCATTCCTCTATGATTGCCGGACGGACACAAAACCGGAGGGTGTGGAACTTACCCTGGAAAAAGACGGCGCCCTGGAAATAAGAACAACCCTGCCCTGGGGGGATAACCAAATCCACTCCTGGCGGACCCTGGCGGCAAAAATCCTGGGAGTGGAAACGGTCCGTATCATTTCCAAAAGCGGCGCAAAGGCCGTTCCCGAATCGGGGCCCGCCTGTCTTTCCCGCAGTATAGCGGTGATCACTTCTCTTGTGGAAAAAGCCTGTACCGCCATACGAAAACAGCGCTTCCGGGATCCGCTGCCCATCACCGTACATCGTTACTATCATCCGGCCAAAGCCCGGGCCTGGGGGGGCGGCGAAATCTACGACGGAAACGCGCTTTCTCCCCTTAGCTGGGGAAGCGCCGTGGTGGAGGCGGAAATTGACCCGGTAGATTATACTCCCCGTATCCGGGGAATCTGGATGACCCTGGAGGGAGGTACGATCCTGGCGGAAGAACGGGCCAGAAAAAGTACGACGATTCATGCATTACAGGCACTTTCCTGGGCCATGGGAGAAAAAGCTGTCTACATGGATGGCAAAGCGGGAGCCCTGAGGGATTATCACCTTCCCCGGATGACCGAAAGCCAGCTGTCCGGCAGTCCCCCGGTAACCATTGATTTTCTTTGGTCCGAAGGAAGCCCCCGGGGTATCGGCGAACTGCCCTATGCCGCCGTTCCCGCCGCCTATGCCCAGGCGCTGTCCCAGGCGCTGGATTATCCTTTCCAGTCTTATCCCGTGGACGGTGAAGAAATCTGGAAGGCGGTACAAAACCTTGGAGACAAGGAATGACCATAAAATTTATTCTTAACGGCGAAGATGTGGCAATCAATGCAGAGGCAAACCAGCGGCTTATCAGCATACTGCGGGAACACTTTGGCCTTACTTCAGCCAAAACCGGCTGCGTCAACGGAAACTGCGGAGCCTGCCTGGTGATCTTTAACGGTGCCGTTTCCCCGTCCTGCCTTATCCCCGCTTTCCGCATACAGGGAAGCGAAATTATTACCCTGGAAGGTTTTTCCCAAACAGCCGAATACCAGGACATAATACTTGCTTTTGCCCGGACTGCGGTAGAAAGCTGCGGTTACTGTGATGCCGGAAAAATCCTTAGCGCCGAACTGCTTTTGGAACAGGACCTTCATCCGTCAAAGGATGATTTTATTGCTGCCTTCCGGGGAGTACAGTGCCGCTGTACCAACTCGGAAAAACTGTACCAGGGCATACTGGCCGCAGGAGAAATACGGCAGCGGAGGATCTATGGCCGCTCTTTATAACCAGGTACTGCGCCCCGCCGCCCTGCCGGAATTATTTGCCGCCTGGAACCGCTTCCCCGATGCGGTTCCCTTTGCCGGAGGTACTGCCCTTATCCGCCGCTGCACTGCAACGCCGGACGCGCCGCTGCGTCCCGGCGCTTCAAGCGGCGGCAGTTACCAGGAATTACCTTCCCTGCCGGCAAATATTCTTTCGCTGGAAAAACTTGATGAACTCAGGCGGATCAGCAGAACCGAACGGTATCTGGAAATTGGCGCCATGGTGCGGCTTAACGAAATTATCGCCCTGGGAAAATCCGTACCCGAAGGACTTTCCACCGTATTACGGGGTATTGCGGGGTCCCAGGTACGAAACCTGGCCACCATTGGGGGAAACCTCTGCACCGGCGGAGATGCCGCAGCCCCCATGGCTGCCCTTGATGTGCGTTACGAACTGCGTACCGCCGCAGGCAGCCGCTGGGTTTCTGCCCTGCGTTTTTCTTCCCTGGCCGAAAGTCTGGGTGAACGGGAACTCCTTTCCCGCATCAGAGTACCGCTGGAACCGTGGAACTATACGGTGTACCGCAAATTTCTTCCCCGCGATTCGGGGGACGAAGGCGGGGTACTGCTGCTCTTGGCAAAAAATCAGAAGGACCTGCTTACCAAAATTCAGGTTGTTTTTGCAAAAACCTCGTCAAACGCTTCTTTGGAACAGGACAGATTGGGCGAGATCCTGCTGCGGGACAAAAACAGTGAAACTTTCCTGGAAGGAAAAGCCCTGCCGCTGGATCGCCGGGATGCTTTTCATTATGGAAAACTTTGGGAAGTATACCTGTCGGGCCTGGAATGGCCGGGCCCGCTATTACGGACAAAGATCAAAAATGGCATAACAGCGGGGATACTGGGATTGGCCGATTAATTTTACTCAATCACATTATTCAGCCAGCGGCCGGACTTAAGCCGCCAGAGACCACAGAACATTTTTAGCACATCTTCGCTGCAAAGACACAGGTAGATGATCCACACCGGGGCATGGAAAAAGAAAGCCATGGCCGCTCCCAGGGGCAGAGAAAACCCCCACATAAAGATCATTTCAAAAAGAACGCAGAAGATCGTATCTCCCCCGGCCCGGCAGACACCAACAATAAGGGTCATGTTAAAGGCCCGGAAGGGATACGAACAACAAAGAATAATGAACATGATCGATGTAAAACCCAATACCGCTTCATTGACATTGAACACCAGCGGAAGGAGCAGCGAAAGGGGATACAGAAAAAGCGCCGCCGCCGCCGAAAGCAGGGGAGCAAAGATCGTAATGCGCCGGGCATAGTCCCTGGCGGCAGTTTCATCGCCCTCCCCTATCTTTTTGCCAATAAGCACCGCCACGCCGTTCCCCAGACCAATAAACACCACCCAGGTAAGCTGGGAAAAAGTGTTGGTAATGTTAAGGGCAGCAATGGCATCGGTTCCGGTCCGGGCAAAGATAATATTTTGTACGGTAATCCCCAGGGCCCAGATAAATTCGTTTAAGATTACCGGGCCGGTGATAAGTAAAAAACGGCTTACAAAGGCCCGGTTAAAACTGGTAAACTCCGCAAAACTTCCGGCAATCTCATACTTCTTTTTATAACTAATCACCAGCAGCAAAACAAGCTCGGTAAAGCGGGCAATCACCGTTGCCAGGGCCGCTCCGCGTACCCCCATGGCGGGAACCGGCCCCGCCCCAAAGATAAACACCCAGTTAAGAACCACGTTGACGAAAAGGGCTATGAGGGTAGTTACCATGGCAAGCCTGACCCGTTCAACAGAACGGAGGGTAAGGGTAAAAACAAAACTAATTCCAAAGGGAATAAACGAAGGGCAGAGGGTTTTTAAGTATTGGACCCCCGCTTCAATTACCGCCTTATCCCTGGAATAAATACCCAGGATCTTTTCCGGTACGGCGATTACCGCTGCGGTAAAAACGAGGGCCACGCTTATATCCAAAATCAGGCAAAGGCCGGTATTCTTCCGTATTCCCTGGATATTCCGCTTACCCCAAAACTGGGCAGTAAAAATTGCCCCGCCCGAACAAATGCCAAAAAGAACCATGGTAAAAAGGAAAAACACATTATTTGCCAGACCCACGGCGGCAATCTCCGTGGTACCCAGCCGGCCTATCATCACCGTATCAACCATGTTTACAAAGGAATTGATTAGGTTTTGCAGCATAATAGGGACCGAAAGAGTAAAGAGGGTTTTATAAAAAGCACGGTCGCCAAAAAGGGAAAAAGATTTCATCCAAAATAAACGTAAGCTTTTTATCCCGTTAATACAATACAGGGGCTTTTATATTTGACATTGACGTTATTCCCACACTCGTATATCATTGGAAATGATGAACCAGGCAGCCGCTGTAGTACTAAACTCACTTTTGTTCGTTTAGTACTATTGAGGAAAGTCCGGACTCCGCAGGGCACGATGCCGGGTAACGCCCGGACAAAAGGTTTAATACGTTCCGTAAGGGGCAAAAAACCTTTTGATAGAAAGCGCAACAGAAAGTATACCCCTCTCTTACCAATGGTAAGAGAGGAAGGGTGAAAAGGCGGGGTAAGAGCCCACCTCGGCGGCGGCAACGCCGCTGGAACGGCAAACCTCATCGGGAGCAAAGTCAAACAGCGTGTTTTTCAAAAGCTCTGGCTTTTGAAACGGCTTAACAGGGCCTTAGTCCTTTAAGCGCACCGGCCGCCCGCCGGTCAAGCGCGGGTAGACTGCATGGAGAGGGCCGGTAACGGCCGTCCCAGACAGATGGCTGCATCGTTACAGCACAAAACTGTGCCGTAACGTTACAGAATCCGGCTTATGGTTCATCGTTTTTTATTCTTCAAACTCCATGCCAGTGCTTTCTTCGTCTTCCTCGTCTTCGTCATATTCCTCGTCTTCCATGTCATCAAGATCGGCAAGGCTTCCGGTATCTTCGTTATCAAAGTAGTCTGCACCTTCTTCATCGCTTTCTTCGTAGTAAAGGATACGGGAACAGTAGGGGCAAAAAACAATTTCTTCCCCCTGGTGAACCAGGTTGGCAAACTGTACGGGCAGAACCATGTGGCAGCCGGTACACACGCCGCCCTTGATGGCAACGATACCCCGGCCCATTTTGTTTCGTATAATCCGTTCAAACTTAAAAAGCACTTCCGGGTCCAGGCCGGGGATAAGGTTCCGTTCTTCTTCTTCCAGTTTTTCAATCTGGGCCTTTTTTCCCGCAACTTCTGTTTCTATGCCCCGGCGGCGTTCTTCCAGGTCCTGTTCCTGTTGTTCAATCAGGGCAGTATTCTGTTTTATCTGTTCATCCAGGTCGGCGAGCATCCGCTCTTCCCGCTGGAGTTCTTTGCGGTACTGCTGTTCCTTGTCCGCGGCATCACGGATTTCCTTGTCCAGGGCTTCGTATTCCCGCTGGGTATTAACGGCATCCATATTTTTTTCGGATTTTTCCCGCATGGACAGCGCTTCTTCCAGGAGGTTACGAAATTCCGCTTCGGAGCTCCGGCATTTTTCAAATTCCAGGTTTTTGTCAATAAAGGTTTTTTTTAGCCGTGAAAGCAGTTCTTCCTGGGTTACCAGGATCTTGGGAATCTCCTCCACCTCGTGTTCCAGCTTTATTTTTTCGGAAAGGATATTCTGCAGGGTCCTGAGTTTTTCAAAAACTTCTTCCATAGCCATTATGATCTCCTATTAATGATCCAGATAATCTTTTAATTTGCGGCTTCGTTTGGGATGCCGGAGCCGCCGCAGGGCCTTGGCTTCTATCTGCCTTATCCGTTCCCGGGTTACGTTAAAGTAGAGTCCCACCTCTTCCAGGGTAAGCGAATAACCGTCGTCCAGGCCAAAGCGCATTTTAAGCACTTCCTGCTCCCGGGCAGGCAGGGTAGAAAGTACCCCGGAAAGCTGTTCCTGGAGCAGGGTAAAGGCTGTCTGGTTGGCGGGATTTTCTACATCCTTGTCTTCGATAAAATCGCCCAACAGGGAATCTTCTTCTTCGCCAATGGGGGTCTCCAGGCTTATGGGCTCCCGTGCTACATTTTTGACGGTTTTGACCCGCAGGGCCGTCCAGCCCAGTTTTTCGGCAATTTCGTCATCGGTGGGTTCCCTGCCCAAAACCTGCATAAGCTGCCGGGATTCCCGGACAACTTTATTGATCTGCTCGATCATGTGGACCGGAACCCGGATAGTCCGGGCCTGGTCGGAGATAGACCGGGTAATGGCCTGGCGTATCCACCAGGTGGCATAGGTAGAAAATTTAAAACCCTTCCGGTATTCAAACTTTTCTACCGCCTTGATAAGGCCAATGTTCCCCTCCTGCACAAGGTCAAAGAAGTGGAGCCCCCGGTTGGTATATTTTTTGGCAATGGATACCACCAGCCGCAGGTTCGCCTTAATGAGTTTATCCTTGGCGTTTTTCATCATCACCCGGCCGCGGTTTATTTCCTTGGCCATCTGGTTGATGCTGTCAATGGATTCCTCAAACTCCGCCTCCATTTGGCGGAGCTTTTTTTCCGTTACCTGGATATGGCGGATAAGTTCTTTAATATCATCGGAAGAAAGGCCCAGCTCTTCTTCCAGAACTTCCCGTTCTTCTTTAATGGTTAAACCCCGGCCCAGGGCCCGCAGTTCTTTAAGAGAACCAACCCGCAGGCGTTTTTCTATCCGTTCCTGTTCTTTCTTGTAACGTTTTATTTTTTTGGCGGCCTGGACAAATTTTTCGGAAAAACTGATTATTTCTTCGGGGTGAATTTCGGCGTTTATTACCACTTCCAGAATGCGTTTACGCAGTGCTGCCAGTTCCTGGTCTTCGTAAATATCCGCTCCCCGGGTAATAAGCCGCCGTTTGATCTCCATATAATTTTTTAGATCCGCCCCGGCAACCCGGAGGGTATCTTTATAAAACTGATTAAGGCGGCGGCGTTCTGTCATATATTCGGTAATTTCTTTTTTGGAAAGGGAAAGCTCTCTTGGGTCTTTTTTGGAGAACGCCCGCTGGGCAATATGGTAATATTCGGAGATGATCATGCCGGAACTTTTTATTACACCCTTGATAATGTTTTCCCCGTCTTCCATTTGTTTGGAAAGTTCCACTTCCTGTTCGGCGGCAAGCAGGTGTTCTTTTCCAATTTCCCGCAGATAAAGCCGGATAGGATCGTCGGCAGAAGATTCTTTTTCGTTGTAGACAAGGCGTTTTTTGTTTGTTTCGGCCTTCCGGGTTTCGGCCTCGCTTTCTTCGTTCTCCAGGGTATCTTCTTCAATAAGCTGGATATTGTTTGCTTCCAGAATAACCAGCACCTGTTCAATTCTATCGGAGCTGGCGATATGTTCGGGCAAAAAATCCTGCAGTTCATCGTAGGAAAGAATTTTCTTTTTTCGGGCATATTCCAGCAGTTTTATAACCGTGGGATCGCTGGCCACATCAATGTCTCCCATGGGTCTGGGGGCATTAAGAGCAATTTTCTGCTTGGAAAATGCCTTGGTCCTGGGTTTAAGGACGGCGGCGGTCTTTTCGCTCATTCGCTTGCGGCCCCTCTGGCGGTTTTCAGGTTTTGCAACCTGCTTAGTTCAGCATCAACATGGAGCTTTTCGGCAAGCAAATCGGCCTGCCGTCTTGCGTCCAGTGTTGTATTCCTCAATTCCCGGGTAATCTCTCGTTTTCTCCGTTCAAACACCTTGCTCTTTATTCTGATTACCCCGCCGCCCAGAAGTTTTTCCGGGTTATCAAAGGCCCCCGAAGCTCCCTGGCGTAAAATAAAATCCCGCAGTTCTTTGTCAGTAACCTTGTCCAGGAGTTCCCCCACAGAAGCAAGGGCTGTCCCGGTTCCCATGTTTAAAAGCCCGTCCGGCGACTGCCGGTACCAGTCTTCCAGGATAATGTAGAGTTCCCTGGCCCGGGGATCTTCCAGCTCATCCAGGCTAATGCCCGTCCGGAATTCCCTAAAATAGCCCGGGTTAAGCAACACGGTACCCAGAAGGTACAGTTCGTCCCCTGCCCGGAACGATTCGTTTCCCGGTCCGGCCTGGTCTTTCCCGGAAAACCGGGAAGCGCTGCCTTCGGGGGCCGTTCCGGAATTCCTTTTAAGCGGATACCCGGAATTGCCAAACCCCCTTTCCCGTGCTTTGGCAAAATCGTCCCAGACAGCCCGGCGTTCTACGCCAAAAGCATCGGCTATGACCCCTATGGATGCATCCCTGCCAGTCTCTGAATCCAGGGCATCCAAGTAGGGAAATACCAATTTCACCTGCTCTGCCTTGTTTTCGGTGAGAGCCCTGCTGCGGGAAATAACAAATTCAAGGTCCAATATACTACATTTTACGCTGTTTTTCAATGCCTCTGGACCGAATTTTTGCAAAATTTCTGCCGGATCCTTGGGAATTTTTTCGTTTTCCTTAAAAAAAGCCCTGGTATCGACCACAAGACAGTCCAAACCGTTCTTCCTGCAAGAGAGAATCGTTTTATAGACGGCCTTTTGCCCCGCTTCGTCATTGTCCAGCATCAAACAAACCCGCTCCGCCCAGCGTTTTAGGAGTTTTGCCTGATCATCGGTAAAGGCCGTTCCCAGTGGAGCCACGGCATTGGTCACCCCACCCTGGTGGAGGGCAATAACATCCATGTATCCTTCTGCCAGGTACACTTCTTTGGTCCGCCGTATTTCTGGCAGGGCCAGATCCAGGGCAAAGAGGGTCCGGCCCTTTTTAAAGAGCGCCGACTCCTGGGAATTGATGTACTTGGGGCCGTCCCCTTCCAGGATCCGTCCCCCAAAGCCGACGGTTTTGCCGTTTTTGTCGGCGATGGGAAACATGAGGCGGGCGGAAAAAAAAGCGCTCCGGGGATACTTTTGGGAAAAAAGTCCCGAAGAACCCAGAAAGGCTTCGGAAAAACCTTTACCCAGCAAAAACTGATGGAGCCAGGTACGATCCGAAGGGGCATAACCCAGGCGGAAAAGTTCAATAGCCGCCGGGCTAATGCCCCGGTCAAGGATATACTGTTTGGCCCTTTCGCCCTCGGTTTTGTTCATAAGGATATGGTGAAAACTCGCGGCCACCCGCCGGTAAAGTTCCTCCAGAGCTTCTGCCGCTTCTTTTTCTGTCCGGTCAAAACCGCTCCCTTCCTCGTAGATAAGGGGTACCCCCGAACGTTTGGACAGGGCTTCCATGGCTTCGGGAAAAGTCAGCTTGTCCATTTCCATAAGGAAGCTGACGATGGAGCCGCCCTTGCCGCAGCCAAAACATTTGTAGGTTTTCCGGTCCGGATCAACGGTAAAGGAGGGCGTTTTTTCGCCATGGAAGGGACAAAGGCCCCAGTAGCGGCCGCCTTTTTTTTCCAGCCTAAGGTAATCCCCCGCCACCGAAAGGGTGTCAATGCTGTCGATTACCGCCTGTTTGGAAGCCTCGGTAAAACGGGCCATTCCTAACCCTTTACAAAAAGTTCGCCCGCCTTGATATGGCTGTCAAGGGTTTTGGAAAAATAGTGCCGTCCTGCCGCTTCGTTTACCAGACGGAAATAAAGATACTCTGTTTCCGCCGGATGGAAAACAGCGGAGAGGGCTGTTCTTCCGGGAAATGAAATGGGCCCCGGGGGCAGGCCGGGAATAATATAGGTATTGTAGGGATGCTGTATTTCGATATCCACATTATACAGTTTGACGGGGTGGGGTTTTCCCTGAATCTCGGTAATGATATATTCCACGGTAGCGCAGGACTGGAGCGGCATACGGATCCCTATGCGGTTATAAAAAACCCCTGCCATAAGGGGCGCTTCATCGGCCACCCGGTATTCCCGTTCCACAATGGAAGCCAGGATAATAACATTGTTCAGTTCCCTGGAGTTGAGCTTTACCGACTCCGGGGCAATTTCTTTAAGGCGGTCAAAAAAAGTATCCGCCATGGTTTTGACTACCCGTTCGGCGGGATAGGAAGCGGGAAAAAAGTAAGTATCCGGGTAGAGGTAACCTTCCATGGTTTCATTGGGAATACGGTAACTGTCAAGCAGGGCCTTATCTCCCGCGGCGGCAAGGAAATCCCCGGCAGAACAGATACCTTCCGTTTCCAGGATAAGCGCCGCCTTTTTAAGAGTTACCCCTTCGGGGATGGTAACCCTTAAAAGGATCTGTTTTCCCTCCACAAGGACAGCGCGGATCTCTGTCTGGGAGGAAGGAAAACCAAGCCGGTAGGTGCCGGCTTTAAGATAGTCCTTTTCCAGCCGGGAAAGCATATTCCAAAAGTACCGGGTTTTAATAAGCCCCGCCTGTTCCAGGCGCTGTCCTACCCTGTAGGCGCTTTCCCCTTCCCGGACTTCAAAAAGCACCATGCCGGAATCGTCAATTTGTATTCCCGAAAATTCGCCGTATCCGGCGCCGTATCCGGCGGTGGAGATCCATTCGGGTTTTTCTGCGGGAGCGGCGTTACAGTATATTGCCGCCCCGATAAGTCCGGCTGCCCCAAGTAATACCAAAGCAATAAGAAAACTTGCCAGAGTAAAGAGGATCCGCAGGGGGCTTTTAGGCTTCTTCAATGGTTTCCTCCCAGGGAGTTTTCTATTTCGGCAAGGGACAGATGTTCATACAGGGTTTTTTCCATCCGCCAAAGGACCTGCCGTTCTCCGTCGCCTAAAAAAGGTTCGTTTTGCTTTAACCGTGGAAAAACAGCCTTTATTTCGTCCAGGGATAAAAAAAATACCGGAATCTGACTCAAAGCTGTATCTCCATCCCTTCCATGGCCAAAAGAATTTCAACACCCTTAATATTCATCCGTTCCATGTACCACCTGGCGGACTGGAGAATATTGTACAGTTTGCGGTCATCGTAGGTTGGATCGTGGTGAAAAAGGATAAGCTGTTTTATTCCCCAGTTGGCAACAAAGTCCACTGCCAGGCTAAAAGCGCTGTGGCCCCAGTTATACTTTTCAATGGCCTCTCCCAGCGTATATTGGGAATCAAGGACTATGCAGTCCGCTTCATTAAAAAACGTCGTATTTTCGTCAGTTTTGAGAAAATCGTTGGCAGACAGTTCCGTATCGGTGGCAAAGATAAAAGACCTCTCCCCTTCGGTAATTTTGTAGGAATAGGAATCGCCGGGGTGGTTCATCTTTTTATGGGTTATCATCAGGTCCCCCAGCGGCAGGGGATCGGCAAGCTGGTGAAAGGTTTTTTTTGACCCCATGGATTCCATGTGTACCGGAAAATAGGGACTGGTCATCTGGCCGTGCAGGGCTGTTTCCAGGTTCTTCATGGGTGAATAAAAATCTACCGTAACCGAGGGATCGTAGGCGGGATTAAAAAAGGGCAGCCCCTGGAGGTGATCCCAATGGAAATGGGAAAAAAAGATATGGAAATGATCCCGTTTTGGTTTTTCCTTAAGCGCCGCTACACCAAATTCCCGCAGACCCGATCCGGCATCAAAAACGATCATATCCCGGGTGGAATCGCAGGAAACGGTAACACAGGGGGTATTACCTCCCACGGTACCAAAAAGCCAGGGCGGCAGGGTGGCCAAAAAACGTTCCCGGTTTTCCGGGGTTTTTATGTCATCCGCGGTAAGGCGTTCCAAAATGGCCGAGACCTTGCTTCTGAATTGAGACGGAAGCTGCGGCGCCGGAAGGGAGCCCCGAACTCCCCAAAAGTGGACCCGCATCAGGTATTCCTCACCAAAATCGGTTCTGCCCTGCGCTGGGCCAGACAGGATTCAATATACTCCCGGCTGTGAAGCTGTCCATGGCCGGTTCCGGGACAGGAAAGACCTTCCCAGATATGGGGAGAGCAGAGTACCGACTCCCAGAACGGGAAGGTTCTGCACTGGAGAGGACGTGATTGGTATACGGTACAGCCATCCTGCCAAAAAATGCAGTCAAAATTCGACTTTTCTTTTAGCGAAAGCTGTTCACTTCCTCCCAAAGCGGGCACTAAAGTTGGAACCCACCGGCAATAGCTTTCCATTATCTCAGTATACTCCTTTTGCAATCCTTCCGCTAGGAGCCGGAGATCCGCCTGGGATAAAAAGACAAAACCGGCCTCGTGACGGCAGCAGTCGGAACAGCGGGTACAGGAAAAGCGCAGCCCTCCCGCATAAAACTTTTGGTCCCTGGTTTCCACTTTATTCCTATTTATCGGCTTTTTTGCTGTTTTTCTTTGCCCCACCTATGGCAAAACTTCAAAAAAGACCCCATAGTTATAGAATGGAAATTTCGCAAGAGACCGTAGCCGCTGTGGTCCGGCAGTTTGCCATTTATGGTGAGTTTGAAGGGGCGTCTTCCTTTGGGGGCGGCCATATTAACGACACTTTTTTGTCAAAGTGGAACCAGGCAGGTATTACCGTACGGTATACCCACCAGCGGATCAATCACCATATTTTTGTCCATCCCGATGAGGTAATGGAAAACATTGAACGGGTTACCAACCATATCCGGGAAAAACTCCGGGCAGCCGGGGAAACGGACTGGAGCCGGCGGACCTTAACCGTGGTTCCCGCCAAAGACGGTAAACTGTATGCCCGGGACAGCGAAGGGGGCTGGTGGCGGACCTACCTCTTTGTCGAGGGGGCCCATTCGGAAGAAGTGACCGCTTCTCCCAAGGAAGCCCGGTTTTTGGGGGCCAGCATCGGCAATTTCCAGAAACAGCTGGCGGACCTTCCCCCGCCCCGGCTCCACGATGCCATTCCGGATTTTCACAACATGGAAAAACGGTACCTCCGCTTTTACGAGGTCCTTTCCAAAGATGCCCTTGGCCGGGCAAAAGAGACGGCGGCGGAAATTGCCTTTATGAAAGAAAACGAAGAACGGGGGGCCATACTTATCAGGTCCCTCCGGGAAGGAAAAATCCCCGAGCGGATTACCCATAACGATACCAAGATGAACAATATACTTGTGGACGACAGCGATTCCCGGGCCCTTTGCGTTATTGACCTGGATACGGTAATGCCCGGTACCAGTCTCTTTGATGTGGGGGATCTCATCAGGACCGTTACTACCCTGGCAACAGAGGATGAACTGGATCTGTCCAAAGTCAAATTTGACCTGGGTTATTTCGAGGCCCTCCTGGAGGGTTATTTGTCGGAAGCCCGGGATTTTCTTACTCCGGCGGAATTGGCCCTTATTGCCGAATCGGGCCGGAACATTACCCATATCATGGCCTTACGGTTCCTTACCGATTACCTTGACGGGGATCACTACTACCATATCAGCCGGCCCAGCCATAACATTGACCGCTCCCGGAACCAGATTGCCCTGATCCGTTCCATGGATGCACAGTGGGAAGCGGCCCTTACAATTGTCAGCGGCCTTTGCGGAAAAAAGGGTTAATGATGGCCGGGGTTACGCGGGTTTATGATATTAAAACGATTGACTCCGGGACCGAATGGTGGAAAAAAGTCCCCCCGGCGGAAGTAAACTGTTTCCCCTGGGACTCAGGCGGCTACCGGCCCCAAACCAGGGCCTGGCTTGGACTGGAAAAAGGAGCCCTCCGGCTGCGCATGGAAAGTTACGAAACAGAACGGCGGGCGGAAGAACAGGGGTTTAGCGCTTTGGTTTATACCGACAGCTGTATGGAATTTTTTCTTTCCCCGGACCCGGAACATACTACGGAGTATCTTAACTGGGAGTTCAACCCCGCCGGGGCCATACATCTTGCGCTGGGAAAAGACCGCCGCGAGCGCCTTCATATCCCCGTCGAAAACTACCGCGATTATTTTGATCTGGCCGTCGAAGCAGCGGATTCTTTTTGGGCAGTTTCGTACCGTATCCCCCTGGAATTTCTTAAGCGCCATTTTCCTTCCATGGACATACAAGCGGGGTGTACCATGCGGGGCAATTTTTATAAATGCGGCGACAAAACAGCGCGGCCCCATTTTGGCTGCTGGTCGCCCATAGAGCTTCCTTCGCCGGAATTTCACTGTCCCGCTTTTTTTGGCCTGCTGCGCTGGCCCGGCCTGCTGCGCTGACCCGGCCTGCTTTCGCTGGCCTGACTGATTGGCAAACCCCGCCTCCGGTGGAAAAAAACCGGACGGTGGTTTATATTTTTTTTGAAGAACTGGAGGAAAAGATGAAAAGAAGCGTATTGCTGATTGCGGTACTCACGGCGGCAGTGTTACTGCTTGCCGGCTGTGGAGGCGGAGGCGGCGGAAAATCCGGGACAACCCTGATTTACTGGACCATGTGGAACGAAACGGAACCCCAGGGCCAGGTTATCGCCCGGGCGGCGGAAGCTTTTACCAAAGAAACGGGGATAAAGATTGACATCAACTTTAACGGCCGGGATATCCGAAAAACCCTGCAGCCCGCCCTGGATGCCGGTGAAACCATTGACCTCTTTGACGAGGACATTGAACGGGTAGCCAATACCTGGGGAAATTATCTTTTACCCCTGGATGCTTATGTAAACCAGAGTTATTCCACCACCGGCGGCCAGAACTATGGCGCAGTGGTCAACAAAACCCTTCTGGATCTGGCCCGGCAGCTTGGTAACGGTTCAATCAAGAACATCCCCTACCAGCCCAGCGCCTTTGTTACGATGTATAACAAAGATCTCTTTACCAAAGCGGGAATTATCTCAACACCCAAGACCTGGGATGAACTGCTTGCCGCCTGCGCCAAACTTAAAGCCGCAGGTATAGCGGGGATCACCGTAGATGATGCGTACATGGCCTGTCTCTTTGGTTATACCATCGACCGTCTGGTTGGCCGGGATGCCACCACCGCCATGGTGGCGAACAACGATTTCTCCGGCCCCCAGGTATTGGAATTCGGCCGGATTTGGGAGAACATGGCCCGTAACGGTTATGTCAGCCCCAATGCCGCGGCCAATGTCTGGCCCGTGGGACAGCAGGAAGTGGCCTCCGGCAAGGTTGCCATGTACCTTAACGGTACCTGGCTCCCCAACGAAATTAAAGACCAGGCCCCGCCCGATATGAAATGGGGTACCTTTGCCTGGCCCGCCATTGGCCCCAACGGAGACGGAATCGAAGCGAACAACTTTGGCGCCCAGAGTTTTGGGATCAACAAAAATTCCAAGTACCCTGAAGAAGCCTTCAAGTTTATCGTGTGGATGACCACCGGCGAATGGGATACAACCCTGGCCCGGGAAAGCCTGGGAATCCCCGTGGGTAACGACTCCCAGTGGCCCGCGGCGCTGGCGGAAGCAAAGGTGGTGGTAGATTCCACCACCACCCGGCTTCCCTGGGCGGTAGGTATGGAAGACAAGGCGGAGATTAACGCCAAAATTAAGGAAAACTTTGCCAGACTGGTCAAGGGCGATCTTAACGCCCAGCAGTTTGCCGCCGCCATGGCGAAGTAGAAATATCCTGGAGGAACACCATGTTAAAACCAAAAAAACCGGTTATAGTTATTTTTCTTGGCCCGGCGATATTGTGTTATGTGCTGGTGTTCCTTTACCCTACGCTCCGTACCACGGTAATGAGTTTTTTTGCCGTGGAGAGCGTTTCCGATTCGGTTTCCAAATGGGCCTTTAACGGCCTGTCAAACTATATAAAACTTTTTCACACTTCAATTTTTATTCAATCCCTCAAGAATATCGGACGGATATGGTTCTTTGGGGGCCTGGGGGTAATGTTCCTGGCCCTGGTGTTTGCCGTAGCGCTGACAGGCAATCTGAAGGGAACCAAATTCTTTCGCAGCGCGATTTACCTTCCCAATGTGGTCAGCGCCGTTGCCATGGGAACCATGTGGATCAACTATGTCTACAATGCGGACTATGGCTTTTTAAACGGCATCCTTAAAAATTTAGGGGTTATTTCCACCAGCATACTGTGGACCTCGCCGGGACTTCTCTTCTGGAGTATGCTTGCTGCCTATTCGTTCGGCATGGTGGGTTACCACATGCTGATCTTTATCAGCGGCATAGAACAGATACCCCGGGACTATTACGAGGCAGCCCTCCTTGAAGGAGCCAATGTGCTGCAGCGTTTTTTCTATATCACCGTTCCCAATATGCGGGGAGTTATCCGGACCAACATTGTTATGTGGACAGTCTTTACCGTAGGATTTTTTGTATGGGGCCAGCTCTTTAGCCCGGTAAATCTTTCCAACGATACGGTTGCCCCCATGAACTATATGTATGAACTGGTCTTTGGGGCTTCCTCTTCGGCAACCACCGTACGGGATACCGGATCCGGGGCAGCCATCGGAGTTATCCTTATGCTCATCGTCATCGCCGTATTTTTTGCCACCAACTTTATCGTCCGCCGTGACGATGCGGAGGTATAATGATGAACAAAAAAGTTTCTAGCGGAAACAGCATCCTGGGTAAACGGCATTTTTCGTCCCTCTTTGGGTATGCCGTGGTTCTTGTCTGGGTTATCTTTACCTTTGTCCTTCTGGCCTGGGTATTCTTTGCATCCCTTTCAACCTCAAGCGAAATTTTTTCTGACCATATGTTCAGTTTTAAAAGCGGCTTCCATTTTGAAAACTATGTTAAAGCCTGGAGTACCCAGCGGGTTTCGGTATTTTTTATGAATTCACTGCTCTATACCCTGGTATCCTGTACGGCGATTATCTTTATCGCTTCCCCCGCGGCCTATGCCCTTTCCCGGTTCAGCTTTAGGGGTAACACGTTGATCCAGAATATGTTTGCCGCTGCTCTGGGAATCCCGGTGATCATGATCATCATGCCCCTCTTTGGCATTGTGTCGGGTTTCCGGCTTACCAACAACCGTTTTATGCTGATGTTTCTCTATACGGCCATGAACATTCCCTTTGGGGTGTTTTATCTTTTGGCATTTTTCCGCAACTTAAGTTTTACCTATGAAGAAGCGGCATCCATCGACGGCTGTACACCCGTCGCGACCTTCTGGAAGATCATGTTTCCCCTCATTCAGCCGGGACTTGTAACGCTGACAATCTTTAATTTTATTACCATTTGGAATGAATACTTTATGTCGCTGATCTTTGCCAACAAAACTGCTGTCCGGCCCGTGGCGGTGGGGCTTTACAATATGATCCAGTCCATGCGTTATACCGGCGACTGGGGCGGAATGTTTGCCAGTGTGGTCATCGTCTTCCTCCCCACCTTTGTGCTTTACATTTTCCTGTCCGACAAGATCATCAAGGGCGTTACTGCCGGAGCCATCAAGGGCTAGACTGGAAAGAATATGGAAAAAATATATCATGACAAACTGATCCTGCGGGGATCGCCCCTGACCGGGGAAAATCCCCAGCCCCTGTTCCGCGGGCCGGACCTGGCCGTGGCGGAAGGCCTGGGATTCCCGGCGGACAAGCGCTACAGCTTTGGCCGGGAAACGGGATTCCGCATCCTCCCCTATACCATGCAGGACCGCTATGACCGGGAACTGCGGGATATGGAATTCCCCTCGGTAGTAATGGAGAACGCTTTTCTCCGGGCCGAATTTATCCCCGCCCTGGGGGGGCGGCTCTGGTCCCTTTACGACAAACAGCGCAAACGCAATATTCTTTACCGCAATCCGGTATTCAGGCCCGCCAACCTGGCCATCCGGGACGCCTGGTTTTCCGGAGGGATTGAATGGAACATAGGCAGGCTGGGCCACAGTGTTTTTACCTGTTCCCCGGTTTTTGCCGGCATAGTAAAGGCTCAAGACCCGGTCTTGAGGATTTGGGAATTTGAGCGGCAGACCAGGCTTTTCTGGCGCGTGGAATTTACCCTTCCCGAAAATTCCCCGCTGCTCTATGCCTATACCCGCATTGAAAACCCGGATACTTTTGGCAAGCCCCTCTACTGGTGGACCAACACCGCTGTTCCCCAAACGCCCGGTGTGCGGGTTTTTAGCGCCGCCGATGAGGTGATCTATATTGTGCCGGATACCGGAGCCGTAAAAACCATGGCCGGCGGCCGCCTGCCGGATCTGCCGGTCCTGCCGGGAAAGGACGCCAGTTATCCGGCGCTCTCGGATTATTCCAACGAGTATTTTTTCCAGAACGACCGGGCCTGCGGCAGTCTCCGGGAACCTGACAGCCGGAAACTGCCCTGGGAGAGCGCCGTCTACGAAGACGGTTATGCCTTTGGGGAAATTTCCACCGCTCCCCTCCTTTACCGGAAAATGTTTTGCTGGGGAAGCGGCCGTGGCGGCCGGCGCTGGCAGGATTTTCTCACCTTACCGGAGATAAAGCCCTTGACTCCCGCAGGGCCTCTTTTAGGCGAAACATATCTGGAAGTCCAGGCAGGCCTTGCGCCGACCCAGCTTCACACTGCGGATATCGCCGCCGGGGAAACCCTTGACTGGGTTCAGGCTTTTGCCGCCCTTAACATGGATCCGGAAGAGGCCCATCAAAAAGATTACGGGGCGGCAAGGGCTTATGTTGAAGATAAGCTTATGCGGCAGATAAAACCTTCCGCTCTGGAAGCTGCCCTGGAAGCGGCCCGCTCCCGCAGCGCCATGGAAGCGGAAATTACCTCCATGGGAAGCGGCTGGGGCGCGCTGGAAAAAGCTGTTCCGCCGGGTCTCTGCTTTCCTGCGGTTTCCATCAGCGAAGCCGAAGCGCCCTGGGCAGAACTGCTGCGAGGCGGCGCCCTTCCCCCACGGCCTCCATCGGCGGGCCCCGGCAGTTTTGCCGTTGACCCCGCCTGGGAAAAGCTGCTGGAAGCAAGCCCCAAAACGGAGGGTGACTGGCTAAGCCCCTATCACTTGGGCGTTATGGCCTTTGAACAGGGCGATACCCTCAAGGCCGCCGCCTGTTGGGAAACATCCCTAAAACAGCAGGAAAACCCCTGGGCCCTCAGAAATCTTGCCCGGGCGGCTCTGGCGGGTACTGACGGCAAAACTGGAATGGAAAAAGCGCTGGAATACTACCGGCGGGCCTTGAAACTGGAAGCTCCGCCATCTCCGGCTGGTTCTGCCGAACAAGCCAATGGCTGGGATACATCTTTTCTGGAAGAGTATGTGCCGCTGCTTATCAAAGCGGGCAAAGAAGAAGAGGCCGCCGTTATCCTTGCCCCCTACACGGTACCGGGCATCCTGGAAACCCTGCCTTTGCCGTTGGTAGATGCCGCGGCGGTCCTGGCCCTGAACCGCGGGGACGACGCCTTACTGGACCGGATCTTTTCCCTGGAACCCGCCCACATCCGGGAAGGCAACACTACCCTGGTAGATCTGTGGCAAAAACGGGAAAACCGGCGTTCCTCTAAAGAGGAACCACCGCGGGAAATTGATTTTAGAATGTACACGCCGTGCTAGCGGCGATGTATAATAATTTCCTTGCACTCGCGGCCCGAAAGGGCCGCATGTACAGGCCGCACTAGCGGCGATGTACTATAATTTCCTTGCACTCGCGGCCCGAAAGGCCGCATGTACACGCACTAGGCCCCGCAGCATTTTTTATATTTTTTTCCACTGCCGCAGGGACAGGGATCATTGCGGCCTATTTTCGGTTCGGCGCGGCGGACCGGTTGTTCGGGAGCATCTTCCGGGTGTTCATCAAAAAAACCGGAGCTGCGGTTGTACTTGTGAACTTTTTTACTCCGCTGATATAACATTTTTTCGGGATCCCTGGTGCGCAGCGCCTGATTAAAAAAAGTACTGTGCAGTGCGTAAAGTTCCGGTAATTCTTCTCTAAGACGCCGCATCTGCGGATCGTAGGTATTTTTCCCGTCAAGAATTTCAAACTCCATGGCAGCGATTTCGACCTCATCATCGTCCTCTTCAAATTCTGCCGTGAGCAGCCTGAAAAGATCGGAAAAAATTTCGGAGAAACCTTTGTGGGGAAGATTTTCAATTTCATACTGTATTCGAATTTTCTCAATATGTACCCTGATCGGGTTTGGTCCTTTTTTTCGCTCTGCCATAAGTTCCGGCAGCAGATCTGCTATTTTTTTTATCAGCTTGTAAAAAGAACCCAAAACAAAAATCGGAACGTTGTTAAGTATTTGTACGAAGGCATCAAGGCCTTTCTCCCTGGCTTCCCGTCCGCCCTCATATATCAGACCGGCAAATTCTTCTAAATAGCCTTCTGCAATATGCCGGTCTTGATCAAAAGACACAATAAAGGCATAAGAATACAGATTGATTTTTTTCCATTCATTTTTCTTTACTTCATTAACTGCCTTAAGAGCCTCGCGAATAGTGGTTTTCAGTTCATCAAACACCATGTTTTTATCAGAAGCGTTATCCTTTTTTTCAGTAATGCAGTGAATGACCAGATGCCACGCATCAATCGACGAAGGATCAAGGGCGATTGCGCGTTTCACCTCGGCTTCAGCTTTCTTGTGCCAGCCCCGATCAAAATAACATTGTGCCAGTTCTTCTGAGTAAAAGGCATTGGAAGGATTCCGCCTGCAAAGCTCCTCCCAAACTTCAGCTGCCTTGCCGGTTTTTTGATCCAGAACAAGTGATTTGGCGTATTGTTCCCGCACATTGTCCAATTCAGGATGGCTTTTCAATATTATTTGATATAATTCTGCCGCCTTACTGTGCCTGCCCAGGTGATCAAACCATTGCGCCTCGTTAAAAAGCGGCGTTATGGAAGACGGCAGTTCGCCTACCGCATCGTACTCGGCGCGTTTTTGTTTATCCTTGAGGGTTTCGTAAGCGGTGCGGATCTCCTTAAATTTTTCAGGAAAGCTGCCGGGTTGAAATTTGCGCACCATACTAAAATAGGCCCGTTTTATTTCTTCATCTCCGGCGGTTTTTTCTACGCCCAGTATCTGGTAATAGTTTAACTTTTCTTCACCAAAGAGGTCCGTCAAAAAAACCTCCTAAAGAATCGCCGCAATCCTCTTTGCGCCGGACCGAGTTCCGTCAGGGATCGCAGCGCAAGAGGGTTACCGGAATCCTTTGCCAGCACCCTGACGAAGCAATCCGCCGATAAGGCGCGATCTTTTGCCAGCGCCCAGAGGCATCCCTGTATGGCTAAACACCGTACACTTTGATCCGGAACTTTAGCAAGGAACCGCGCAGCCTTTAACCAGTTTTTTTGCTTTATAAGAAAGTCTGCTTGTTCCGGCATTTGTTCTTCACCGGTGCTGCCGCCAAGCTCTTGCCGGCAAATTTCCCAAAGGCGCACTGCATCACAGTTTTCCGGATCCATAATGGCGGCACATTCTGCATAACGAAGCGCCGCGCTCAAATACCGCTGTTTTGCCGCCGCCAGACCCAGCCGGTAATAGCGATGGGAAAACATCTTTTTCACGGCAGTAACTTCTCCCCTGGAAACATCGTGTCCACCTTTTCCAGTGTCTTAAGCATGAGCAGCACTTCTTCGCGGATTTTTTCCACCTGTTCTTTGCTGCCAATGAGCAGCGCTTCTTTGAGACGCTCTACCAGGAGTTCAATGTCACCGCCAATGTCTTTGCCCATGGTGATACATTTTTCAGCCTTCCGTATCAGCGGCCGGACAAGACGGGCGCCTTCGGCTTTCTCCCATTGGCTTAGATCCAGTGCCGCCTTGGCCTTTACTCCCGCCGTATTGATTTCGGCGGAAACCTGCTTGCCGGTGGACACTACGCTTGCTTTTACCTGGAGGATACCGTTCATATCGTAACCGAAGGTTACTTCCACCGGCTCTTTTCCCTGCCTGGCAGAGGGAATTCCTTCCAGCTGCACCTCTCCAAGGCGCTCGTTGTTTTCCGGGTCCGAAGATTCCCCCTGATAGACATCAATTATCACATCGGTTTGATAATCTACCGCCGTATAATAGAGTTTTGATTTTTCCACCGGGATGGTGGTATTCCGGGGGATGATGGGATCGAAGATCTTCCGCTGGCCGAACAAGCCATCCGACAGGGGCGCCGTACCCAAGGTGTAGGGGCAGACATCGGTCAGCACCAGGTCTTCATTGTTAATGCTGCCTTCTAAAAGCCCCGCCTGAATCGCAGCGCCCCGTGCTACGGTCAAATCGGGGTCCACCAGAGAATGGGTAACCGTGCCAAGAGTACTCTCCACCAGCGCCTTCACGCAGGGGATTCGGGTGGAGCCGCCTACTAAAAGCACCAGCTGCAAGTCAGAATTTTTCAACCCCGCATCCCTCAGGGCGCTTTCCATAGGTTCCTTTGTAGACGCTACCTTCTCCGACACCCATTCCTCAAAATCGGCGCGGGTCACTGTTTTTTCCACAGAAATCGGCTTGCCGTCCGCATTGGTCAAAAGGAAAGGAAGGGACACCTGATATTCATTTTCGGCGGAGAGGACAATTTTACAGTCCTCCACCGCTTTTTTAAGCCGCATATTCGCCCGCTCATCATCTAACAAACCCGTTGGCGAAAAACTTTCGGCCAGATGGCGCATGATGATTTCATCAAAATCTTTTCCTCCCAGGTGATTGTTGCCGCAGCTTGCCTTTACATCGATGATTCCTTCAAAAAGTTCAAGCACGGTAACATCGAGGGTACCGCCGCCAAGATCGTAGACCAGCACATTTTTAGATTCCTTAAGATTTGAAAGGCCGTAGTCCAGCGCCGCCGAAGTCGGCTCATTGATAATACGTTCAACCTGCAGACCCGCAAGCTCGCCCGCCTTTGAGGTTGCCCGCCGCTGTACATCGGTAAAGTAAGCCGGCACGGTAATCACCGCACGGTCAATCCTTTCCTTCAAAAAAGTTTCCGCGCAGTGGACAAGGTAGCGCAGCAGCATGGCCTGGATTTCTTCAGGCCGGTATTCTTTACCGTGGGCTTTGAGGGTTTCATCCTCGCCGGTAAGCCGCTTTACTTCCATGAAGGTACAGTCGGGACGGGTAAAGAGGTACTCCGTCGCTTCCTCCCCCACCAGAACCGCTCCGTCCTGCCCGATATGCACCACCGAAGGGGTAACCAGCTTACCCCGTGAATTGGGGATGAGCTTAGGCACGCCGTCAACAATACAGGCAATTTCCGAAGTGGATGTTCCCAGGTCTATGCCGACTATTCTACCTGCCATCTTTGCCTCCCATTCTTTTGTTTAAGAGCCCGTAGGTTCCAGGGAAGCATCGGTTCCAAAGGAGCCTGCGGACCCTACGCTCACCACAACCGTGGCCTTGCGGACAAGGGCGTTTTTATATACATATCCGCTTTGCAGCACCTCCAGTACCTGCTCGCGGGGGAAGGTCGATTCCATCCCTTTCTGAACGGTATGGATCTGCGGGTTAAGGGACTCCCCTTCCGTTCCAAAGCGAACAATACTGTTTTCTGCCAAATGGTACCCGGATTGAGACCAGAGGAGATCCGCCTGGTGTTTCAACTCTTCACTGCCGCTTTGCCGGGCATAGGCGCAAAAATCCTCAAGAAGATCGCACAGGGCAATAGCCGTATGAGCCAGGGCATCCGCCCGGTTTTTTTCCGCCTCCAAAGCATCCTGCAATCCTTTAGTATTCTGTTCCTTAAGCAGATCATAAATTTCTTCGACCTGCAGGGAAACATCGGTTTGTTTTTTTTGAAGATCCTCCAACAGATTTTTCCCAAGGGCAGCTATTTCCACCGTCTGGGCAAATTCATACCGGGGGAGTTGCTCAACTTCACGGGAAAGCAGTTTATTTAGTTCTGCTTCAAAATCTAGCATGATTGGTAAGTTTAGCATACAACATAACAGAAAACATGAACAAGGCGGCAGGGTATCGCCCAAACAGCCTGTCAAGGCTATACTAGAAAAGTCAAAGAAAAGGGTTGTATCGCCATGCCCCTGGGTGTCCTCTTCCGGGGGAATGCCGAGGCAGAGACAAACGGCCCAAAGGGACGTATACTATAATTAAAGATGAGTAAACGAGCAGTCCGATTTTTCAATACCACCGGCCCCTGTAATCCGGACGATCATTATATGCTGCCCCCAAAAGAACGGCTTGTGGGTGCTCAATTGGATAGGTATATCGGCGACAAGCTCTATTGGGTGCTCCATGCTCCCCGGCAGACCGGTAAAACCACATTTTTGCAGAGCTGGATGCGGGAAATAAATGCCGGTAATGGCGGTAATACTACCGAAGCGATTGCCAGCTATGTAACCGTAGAAGCCTGTCAGGGAGTAAGCGAACCGGAAAAGTCCATGCGGACTATCTGTTCTGCCATTCAGCGGCATGCCGGAGCCGTGGGTGTACCGGTTCCTGCATCAACTGACACCAATCCCGGCAGTATGCTCAGCACTATGCTGACGAACTGGTCTGCCCTAGTTGCCCCCAAGCCCCTGATCGTTCTTTTTGATGAAGTCGATGTGCTGATCGATCAAACACTCATCAGCTTTCTTCGTCAACTTCGGGACGGCTTTGCAACACGGGGTGTGGGAACTTTCCCGGTATCTGTGGTCTTGGTGGGTATGCGGGACCTCAAGGATTATATTACTGCCTCCAAAGGCGGCGTTCCACCTAACCCCGGTTCTCCTTTCAATATCAAATCAGATTCAGCCTCTCTATCCAATTTTCATAAAGACGATATAGGGCGCCTCTTCGCCCAAAGGACCGCTGAAACAGGCCAGCAGATTACCGCAAAAGCCCTGGATTATATCTATGACCAGTCCATAGGCCAACCCTGGATTGTCAATTCCCTGTTGCAAAGGGCCACCATGCGGATACTGGATCGGGACAGCGTCGAAACCGTAACCATCGACCATATCTGGGAAGCCCGCAAACAGATGATCGAGGCCCGTGAAACCCATTTAGATGCATTGGGTGAACGCCTACGGGACCAGCGCATCCGGCGGGTGATACAAACCATCATCACAGGAGAGACAAACCTTGCCATGTCCCGGACCAGCCCGGATGTGGAACTAGCCATGGATTTAGGTTTGGTTCGCTGGGATACCCAAACCGGGTTTACCATTTCCAACCCCATCTACGAAGAAATCATGACCCGCTATCTGGACGCTCCCTACCATGATAATTTACCCCCCCCCTCAACATGGCATTGGGAAAAGCCCGATGGCACCTTGGATATGGACGCCTTGCTGCAAGCCTTCCAGGGCTTTTGGCAGAACAATTCCGAAGTGTGGGAACAGGCAGCAGACTACCCCGAAGCATTCCCCCATTTGCTGCTTATGGCTTTCCTCCAGCGGATAACCAATGGCTCGGGCCGTATAGAACGGGAATACGCCGCTGGTCGAGGCAGGATGGATCTGGCGGTGGAATACCATGGGGCATGGAATATTATTGAGATCAAGCTGCTTCGGCAAGGAAAGTCCTTCGAGACGCTGATGGCAGAAGGCATCAAACAAACGCTTGCGTACCGGGATAGTTTTTCCGGCGTATCGGGTAATACCGTGCTTTGTTCGAAAGACAGGACACCTGGAAACAAGTTTCCTTTAAAGTGTTACCTGATTATTTTTGACCGGCGATCCGATAAACCAGTCTGGGCTGAGCGGATTAAATGGCTCAAAAATGGCGATGTAACGGTAGTGGGGTGTTAAAAAGCAACGAAAAAGCCAAAAGAAATATCCAGTACAAAAAACTTTTCATTTCCGCCTTCAAATGACAGGATCGCCAGGAAGATACGCTTTTCCCTCATCAGTCAGCCGATACTTTTGCAGCCTGCTATTCGGCTTATCGGGGACAGTCATTTCAATCAAACCATCAGCCAACAATGGTTCAATGTGCCGTTTGAAAGAGCGTGAATCGCCGTTCATTTCAATTGCAGCAAATAATTCCTTGCGCGAAAGAGGTTTGTTTCTGAGGGCTTTCAGTACGGCAATCTGAGTACTGCTCAAATTGACTTGGTGCTTATCTTGGTGCTTATCTTGGTGCTTTGTTTGAAGGGCAATGCTAGCAAAAATTGCCGAAAGTGTAAATTCAATGAAAGCGCCGGAATCATTGGCTTCTCTTGCGTCCTCAATCGCCTGATAATACTGCGGTCTGTTTTGATATAAGACAGATTCCATGGGTATCCATGCAAATATCGCATTCCATTTGGCAAGTAAGAGCGTTTGCCACAGCCTCCCCATACGCCCATTACCATCTGCAAAGGGATGAATAGTTTCGATTTCATAATGCAGAATTGCGCTTTTCAGGACAGGGTGCAGTTCTGAACCTTTCGCCCAGTCAAACAAATCTGTCATCAGTTGTGGTACAAACTGTGGACGTGCGCCTATATGTACTGCGACAGTACCATCAAAGACGCCAACATCGCCGCTGCGAAATTTACCGGATTCTTTGACCGGCCCTTGTGTCATCAGCTTGTGTGCTTTAAGGAAGTCGCTTATAGCATAAGGGTCAAATGACATGATCTTGTCATAGGCTTCGTAGGCGTTTTTAACTTCCTTGATTTCCGTTTGCTTGCCGACAACAACTTTTCCCTCAATCACGGCAGTAACTTCATCAAGTGTCAAGGAATTGCCCTCAATGCCAAGGGATGATTGGATTGTACGTATACGGTTTTCCCTGTGGAGTTTTATATCTCGCTTGAATTCTGTTCCGAATTCAAGCCGGGTCACAGTTTCAACAATTTTTGCCAAATAATCAGCGGCTTTTTCCGTGATGGTATACGGCGGTTTTTTGGTCATTTTAGAACCCCCTTAAACACATTCTCTCTATGCCAACTCAAGTAAGGTAAATGCCGCAGGTCTATCCACCGGAGGCGACTGTTCTTTGATAATCCAATAGTAAATATCTGAGATTCAGAAAGACTAGATGAATAGATAATATCCCCTTGATCAGTGAAGCTGATAAGTCCGGAATCAAATAGAGAATCCAGGTTTGCGGATAATAAAAAGCCATTATAGACATTGAGCCTATCCGAATCCAGTTCGCAGTCTCTCCAGGGTTTCGCGTGGCTGGCCTTGAGCATCTCTGATACGTCGATGGTGGTAACTGCACAAGAACCTTTCCAATACCGCATAAGGGCCTCACGGTATAAATCCTGCCCCACCCTCTGCCTGACTAATTGTTCCCGTTCAGTACCTCTTTCGGATGGATTATCCTTTAGGAAGGCGGCAATTTTATCCTCATATTTCTTAACAGGAGTATCAGGAAGAGCAATGCCCAATTCAGAGGCACGGCTCAAGACGACCGCCAGGGTTTGGCGATCCCAAGGGCTAATCTCGTCTAGAGGGAATAGTGGCGTATTCAAGTTACGCTTTAATTCATGAATATCCAGATTATCTGAGAAATGAAGCTTCCATGATCCTTCACTTTTCCCCGAGGTAACTTCAACAATAACAGGATGCCGGGAGGATGCAAGACGTACACCAGTATCATTGTTTTCGAGAATGTTTTCAAAGCCGTTTTCATAGCCAGCTTTTTCGACTAAGGAACGATCAAGGGTGTTTATCATAATTATCCTTTTAACTGATCTGCTAAAATGGCAGGCACAGCGCCATATTTCCCCTGTAAGTAATTTTTGTTAAACGCCGCATCATTTCGCACCGGTTCTTTATACTCCACCAGGGAGTATAGATCAGTTGCACCATATTGATCCTTTTCACAAAACCAGATTTGATCCCGCCGTAAGATCTTGTTGGTCATGATATTAACTGCATGACATGAAATGACAAGCTGTGCATTATTGGGATTGTGTATGGGAGAATTGAAGAGTTTGATACTACTTTCGATAATAAGGGGATGTAAAAGTGAATCAAATTCATCTATAAAAAGGGGGGCGCCATTTTTTAGGGCCATGAGAACCGCACCTGAATAGGAGAACAATTTTCTGGCACCGGCGGATTCATTTATTTCCGAAAGGAATTTTTCACCAACGGGCGTTTCATTATCATAAAACGTATGTCCAAACAGGATTCTATTTTCAGGAACATCGCATGTGGAAACCGGAATTCGTTCTGTTTTCAATTTGGTTATTTGAATATCTGCGCATTTTAGAAAGTCAATTATTTCTTTTTGGTATGCAGGATTTTCCAACGGACTCATGTCCGCCGGACCCATGTCCGCTTTCTCTCTTCCCATTAAATACTGATCATTTAATCCGGACAATACGATGATTTTCCGAAAATAGCTAATCAGTTTGACCGCTGTTTCACCATTATTTTGAGCGCACACGGATAGAAAGGTACAATTTTCCCGGACAGAAGGCTTACCTCTTGCCCCTTCCTTAAAATAGGGAGTGTATTCTATGTCTTGATTTTTGCGGGTAAACAGTGTCACCTCGCGTACTTTATTGATCGCAAAGAGATACTCATATTCTACTTTTTCCTTGCTAACTGAAAAACCGTAACGGTATCGTGTCCATTCACCGCCGCCATTCATACCGCTGGCGCCTTCTTCGTGAAGATAGAAGACTATTTCAAAACTGGAAGGCTCCGATTCGGTCTGTTTGGACAGGATAAAGGGCTCGGCTTCAATTACATCGCCAATCTGCTTACGGGGTCCGGAGGTAACGGCGAATCGCAAGAAAAACATCAGGCCATAGAAAAGATTAGATTTGCCGCTTGCATTGGCCCCATAGATGACGGCGGTCTTGAGAAAACTCAAGCGTTCATTGGCTTCAAAGGTATTTAATCCTGACAATTCCTTGTTTTTTGTCGAAATCAGCGAAAGGGTATGTTTCTCTTTAAAAGAACGGTTGTTCTTGAGGGTGAATTCTGCTAGCATTTACGGCCTCTGAGGTTTAGTCTATAATGGGTCTCCTAAAAAATCAAGATATATGGCACAATTACGGATTTTCCGTAAATATTCAAGGTATATTATCATTTTCGATATGAAAATTAGAGCTTGCTATTAATTTACTAATACTATACTATACATCTGTAAAGTGTGTTATTGAAGATTTTATATTTTACTTTTAGATAGAATGTGATATAATACATAAATTGAAGGCATGCGGAGGAACCAAGGGAAGCCAGAGAGGAGGAAATAATGGCTAAAAAACTCGATACCGGGAAAGACAATACTCAAAAAATTGCTGGAGAATTATTTCATCGGGTTTTTACAGAAATTTCCCGGACTACATGGCCGCTTGAGTACAGAAAAACTTATATCAAAGATCTTGCAAAGCAGAATTCTTTAACGTCCCGGCAACTCTCACCAGCAATTTTAAATAAAACTGAAGAAGATATTCGTACCGCAGTTGAGGCATATGATCCAAATTATAAATTATTTCTTTCATACTATCGTATTTATGAGTCATTAGGGACAAAACTCATAGGGTTGTATCACTTTAAAAATCTTCCTGACAAAGACAGGCATGCTATTCTTAATACCAATAATGGCAGGATATACGATTTCAAACCAAGCACAGAGTGGCAAGTATCTGCTTGCTCAATTAAAGGAAACGGCGTTAATATTACTCTTTCAAAGCTTGCACTTCAACCGGTAAATGCAAATTTACACAGATCAGATTTTCCAGATGATACTACATGGAATTTAATTAGAGATACCGCAAGCGAAGTCTTACATACCGGCGAAGAATTATTAGAAGTTCGTGCGACGATAACCGCAGAGAAAAGGTCGATCATTACACTTTCTATTGATCTCGATAATAGTGTCATGGAAATCGGCAACGATATTTTTCAAGCAGATAAAGAAGGGAATAAGTTGACCCATGAAGAAAATGAAAAAGATCGCAAGTCTGCTCTTCGTGTTGCTGGTGAATATTTAAAATTAAGTTCGGCAGGAACCCAGGTATTAATTGACGCTCTTGCAGATACAAGTCCAGTAATTGGGAAAAAAACAGAAGAAAAATTGCATCAAATACAGGATAAAGATATTCTTATTGTTAGAATCATGGGTAAGTATCATGCAGAAAATAAAGATGAAATAAAACTTAGTGAAGATGCCGAGATAAGTATGCCCAACCAAAAGCTTAAAGAAATAATAAAAAGTGCCGAAGAATTTTATAATAAAATGGGTACATTTGAGGGCTTTTTTATTGATTATCCTTGGCATAAAACGGATGAAGGAACCTATAGCCAATTAATGAACTCAAAGGCTGATCTTTTTAGTGTTAGAGCTTATGCATTAATTATACGGCCTGTAAAAGACTTTGAAAAATCGACATTTGAGGGATCGATGAAAGATAAAGTAATCGATTATATAACATATCTTATTGACATACAAAGAGGCGAGGTTGAAATAAAGAATGGAAACTATTCAGAGCAAGCACAGAGAACTTTCCTCGATCGCATTGTTCAAATCGATCGGCAAGCTCGGGCTGGAAGAAGCTCAGGTAGAAAAATTAGTTGACCTTCTTCTTCGGAACGCTCGATCACGGACTATTAACACTCGTGATATTACACGAGAAGTTGGTATTCCTTTAGCTATCTCTGCAAAAATATTGATCCAACTTTCGGATGATGGTGTAATATCGCTTGATCCTTACAGATGCCCACAATGTGATGCATTAGTATCCTCTGTTCCGGAAGATGGTCGCTGTCAATATTGTGATGGAAATCTTTCACTGCAAGAATCCTTAAGTGTTTCTCTTTCCGGTAATTTGGATACTACTACCGATAGAGAGCTAAGTCGTCGGGCTGCTGCAAATCGTTCAGCGCAAAAACTTGCCAATGCATGGGCTCAACATGGCTATATATATTACCTTGTACTAGATCTCGTTGCCTCACAGCCTGTTCAAAACGAACTGAAAGATGATGGCTATGACCTCTTCCTGAAGAATATTCGCGACATTGTAAAGTATAAAATATTTCCCCATATCAACGGCGCAGTTCTTTCTTTTGGAGAAGTTGGTGATATGCATAAAGTTGGTTTTGAAAACTCTGAAGATGTCATTGAGGCTGTTCGGCTTCTATCAAAAAATTTACCTCCCCGCCCAGTACCATTTAAGGAGGATATATATTTTCCTTGTTATTCCGGAAGTATTACGAAAATTGAACTTCCCACAAATAAAGATGGGCATCCATATGATGCCAATTCTTTGATTTCTACAACAATAAATGGTGTTCCCGATATTAACAGTATTGCATTGACTAATTTCTATCGGTATGATGCTGTAGCAAAAACTTCGTATTCTGTATATAAGGATACTTGCGACATCTCACTCTGGTACTTTATCCCGGATATTCAAACACTACCAGATGAAATAGCCGGGCTTGATTTTTCAGTTCCTCAAACAGCATGGAAATCATTCTTTTTTTGCAAAAATGGCATAACAGGAAAAAATAATGCTATATGTATTTATATAAAAAACGGAACAATTGCTGGAGTAGAATCCGATCCTGATAAAATTACATAAATATCTAAATAAGAAAAGTCATAGGATTCCGTATTATACCTAGCGATTTTCTTTTTATGGTTCTTTTATTATATTTTTTTCCATTCTGCTAATGTTTCATTCCAGCTTTTTAAAGTTCTTTCATTCTTCTCATATGAAAGTGCACTTTCTAATATAGAAATTGCTTCTGAAACATTTTTGTCAGATATAGTTATAGCTTTATCATGTAGAAAAGCACTAAAATACAGTTTATCAGAATTTAATTCAATTGCCTTATCAATAGCTATAAGAGATTCCTCTGTTTTACCTAAGCCCCTTTCAATTTTGCATAATTTTTGAAAATAGAATGGATTGCCGTCATCAGTCTTGATTAATTCTTCTTTAGCTTCTTGAAAATTCTCAGCATCAATAAGTAAATCTACATATTTTACTCTCTGGTAATCATTAAGGATGCAGGATTTAAAATAAGTTTTTGCAATTCTATAAACTTTATCCATTTTCTCTTTATCATTTATTTCTTCATATTTTAATAATCTATAATATATCGCATTAATTGTAGCGAAATCATATTTCAACTCATTATTTTCGTTTATTGTAGCCGGAAGAGGTAACTTTTCACATATCTCAATATACTGCTCTGTCATATTATAGCCTAAATGGCCTGCTAATTTTGCTAGCAAGCCAAAAGGCTGATCAAACCCAAACAGCAAAGAATAGAATATATTTTCCAAAAAAGAATTTATATTATCATCAATATATATTTTTCTGTATTTTTGCATTCTGTTTTGTGCAATAAGTTCATAAATTGAGAGTAAAACAGACAAGGATTGCTTTTCCCAATGATTATCTTGAGTTAAGACTTTATCAATTAGTTCTTCAAATTCTTCTTTATAATCTTCAAATTTATATTTCGTATAAATCCTTGCAAGATGCAATTTTGCACTATCAGAATCAGGATGCGTTTTAAGGATTTCTTTAAATACTTTGATGGCGTTATCATATTCTTTTTGTTGTATATATAATTTTCCTAAATGGTGATTTAAAAACCTTCTGTCATTTTCATTGGTTATATTTTTGATGATATTTTCTAAATGTTCTATATATCTACTACAGATATCATTATATCTGTCTTTTACTCCAGTTTTGTTGAAATTGGATAATTCAATCTCAATTTTTTCAATTTCCAACAGCAAATCAATTCTATTATTATAATTCATTTTATAACTTTTTAATTCCTCAAGATACCAGTTCCCTTTCTCAAAGTCACGAGCTTGGACTTTTAAATAAAGAATATTCTTCTTTAGTGAACTTTCAAAAGACAAAGAATGATATACGGTGTTAATAAATTCTGTATGTAAGAAAATAAAGTTAAAATAACCTGCTGATTTTCTTTCGTTTTCTAACTTAAGATAGTCTTCTAATATTTGATGTTTTTTAGGCCTATCAATATACTCATCTCTTGGAAAGATGAGTAATATGGCATCTAATATTACTTGGTGAATTGTATAATAATTTGGTTCAGTATGCTTAATAAGCGAACGGCTTTTTAAACATCTTATTCCAGTTTTACTGATAACAAATTCAAAAAATTCCTTACAAATAGAATTGCTTTTTAAAATCGATATCCAAGTTAACTCCTCTTCATATCCGATTGAAATTTTCCCCAATATTCTTGTCGCAATTTTTACATTCTTTTCGGGGTCTTCAATAGAGACCGGGTTAATATCTTCTATAATGTCGTTCCAAGAAAAAATGCTTTCTTCAGCGATTAAATCTCTTATTATGGACAATAACAAAGGATATCCGCCTACATATTTAATAATTTTTTCTGCCTGATCATTTTCTGGTTTTTTATCCGTTTCCATTAAAATACTTTTTGCTATTTCATCATTAACAAATGACAATTCATAAAATAATTCATCATTATGAATATTTTTTTGCAATGAAGTCACAATACAAATTGAATAATTATTATTGATTGAAACAAAATTTTCGTATAATGATTTTACATTTTTATTATAATTATCAAATACAACAATAATCTTATAATTTTCGATCAATGTAGAAAGATTGATAAATGAATTGAAGCGAGATACATGAACCGAATAAAAGTCAATATTATCTGTACTTTCACCGTCAATCCAAATAGCTGTTTCATAATCGTTTTTTAATGTGTTTAAAATACTTTTTGCAATTTCCGTTTTACCTACGCCACTAATTCCGTAGATCTGAACAAAACCATTCTTTTTTAATCCATCAATAACAATTTTCTCTTCATCTTTCCTTTCAAAATACCTTTTTGAAGTAAAGTCCGGGATTCTATTTGTTTGCGGCAATATTTTATAATACTCATAAGACAGGGGTAAATATTCATGTAAAATTTCTTCAATGATTTCAACCTTGGCTATATTATTAAAAATAATATTTGCTATTTTTTCAGAGTCAATTAGTGAAATTTTTTGTGCAAAATGTTCGCTATCGATTTTATCGTTTAAGGTTGATATTTTTCCTCCCGATCCTCTTTGATTCACAAACAAAAATATTTTTTTAGTTCTTGGATGATTTTTTATTGCAGATTTTATATCTTTTATTGGCTTTGGTTCCTCTAGCGGTTCAAAATAATCATTGTCGGTTCCACATTGCCCCACTATTTCATAATCTTCCGTGTTAAGATCTGCTGTGTATCCAACGGGTTTTGCGCAGAGATTATGTCCTTTGTGTATTATTGAATTACCAAGAATCAATCCAAATATCTTTTGGCAGAAATATTCAAAATCAGTTCCGTTTAGTATTAAAAGTTCTTCGCAAATTTTATTAATAAAATTTATTTCTAGTTGACTCATAGATTCTCCTCCCTATCCCACGCCTCCAGCACCAGCCGCCCGGTCCGGTACTCCCCATATTCCGCCATTTCCTTATCCTTGAGCACCCGGAAGGTCTCCGATGGGTAGTCCGGCCCCATAACGCTTGCGGGGTCAAGAATATAGCGAAGCTCGTCACGGGTTAGGCCGTAGAGCTTTGCGTAACGGGCGTCGAGGCTTGCACGGAGCTGAGCCCGGCGGTCGGGGTTAAAGACAAAGGGCTCTAAAACGGACGGGGTGAATGACTGTTTTGCAAGAAACTCAAGGGACGGCGGAACATAGGCAGCATCTTCCGCTCCATATCGCTGTTTAAGGAGAAGCTGCCGCATATGGGCATCACTGTCATTCCAAATATCTTCGGCAAAACCAGCCAAATCCACTGCAGTATAGGTAAGTTCCAGAACCTGGGGAACGATGAAGGTTAGGTCAGTCGCTGAGTATGCAGAAGGGGGTAACACAGGAAACTGCATGATATAAAAGAAGTTTAAATTTGTACCACCAACTTTTTGACGTGCAACAAAATCAAGTGTTAATGAATTTAAACTGCCGTAAAGAGCGGCATATAATAAGGCATTTCTTTTTTCGTAAAATGAAACAATGGTCATACTATTTCCAACTGCCGAAATCGGTACCATACCAGATATCAATGTTCTCTCATCAGTTGTTCGACATATTCCTCTCCATCCCATCAGCCATTTAAGGTGGTTTTGTCCCTCTGTTGTGTGTTTTTGAGTCTCCTCAATTTTTCTTTTACTGGCAATTCTCTCCAACACCTCATTTTTGTCCACCCAATACTGAGGCCTAATCGTAAAAGTGGGATTTTGTTTCTGTTCTACTTTTACATCAGCAGTGCTTCCTGAATCGTTGTAAGTTGCCCATCGGTGATCAAACTGATGGAACAACTTTGCTTCATAAAGAGGAAGCCGGTTTTCCCTCGGTGAAGTCTGAAACAACCCGGAATCATTTGACATATCAAACATCCGCATAAACTGTATCCCCCAAGGATTAGGCACACCTCCAACAGTAGATGTATCTTTTCTAATTAGAATTGGAACTTTATGATATATCTTTTTGGTAAGCTCTGCGTCTTTCTCAGAGCGGAAAATCGGGCATGTCAGGGTATTTGGGTTGAGGAGAGTAAATTCTTCCCGGAGAAGTTTAAAATGACGACGGGTGTCCGTAAGCTGAGTGGTATTAGTCAGGAAAAAGGAGAGATCGGCGAAAGCACCCTCACCCAAACTTAATAGTGAAAATTTCATACGGCTATCAACAGCAGGGAATATCCCCTCCCGATTTTCAAAGTCATAGAGGGCAATGAGACTTGATTTGGAAATTTTTGCAAAGTAATTCTTGGTACTGTCATCGGTGACAATTCCCGTGGGTACAATAAAACCTGCCCGGCCCTTCGTATGCCTTATTTCTAAAATGGTTTCGGCAAAAAGAGCGTAGGTGTTTACGTCCCCAGTTCCGGTTAAGGGAAATCGGCCTCCGGCATCTTTATTTACATGGGCAAAGAGGGAATCCGCCTCTACATTCCGCCGGGCCTGGAGAAATTCAGCATATTGGGATTTTTCATATTCATTTCCATCTGCAAGAGCGCGTATCATTCGACCCCGGATACTCTTATTTGCAGCGGCAGCAATCGCAGGGTTTCGTGCTGCAAAGAATTCTTCCTCCTGCAACTTAATCCGCTCCCATGGCGGATTCCCCAAAACACAGTCAAAACCGCCTCTAGTAAAGATCTCGGGAAATTCAAGCCGCCAGTGGAAGAAGCGGCTTTCTCCAGCAATCTTTGCGGATAGGGCATTTACCCCCGGTGAAAAGGAAGATTCCTCCTGACCTGCAATGGCGCGGTTAAGGTCTGCGGTAGTGGGAACAGGATGCCCCTCTTTCTTTACCGTATAAAAAGAAGCGGTGTACAGGTCGCAGGCTTTCTTAACGGTTAAGTATTCCGGGCTTTGTTGCAGATTTGCAAAGAGTGTTCGTTTTTCCTCCACCTGTGTAAGACTGTCATTCTGAATATTTTCAATCCGCCAGTGAAACGCAGTAAGGGCAGCCTCTGATTTTTCGATGGAAGATTCAAAAAGTAAATTCTGCGCCTTTTCTCTCACAGTGTTTTCATTCTTATTACGCTTCTTTAATTTAGACGCAAAGTCCTTATCATCCCCCGAAAGAGCTTTAAAGGCATCATCCGGTATACCCTTGGATAGAGCTTCAAAATCAAGAACACCAATGAGGGAATTACCACAGCGGATATGGTGATCTAAAAACGAAAGAGGTTTCCCCGGCTCATAGCCTTCAAGCCACAGGGCCATGCGGGCAAGCTCCACCGCCAGGGGATTCAAGTCCACCCCGTAAATACTGGAAGAGATAATATCCCGAAGGGCTGCGCGGTATGAAATGTCCGTAATGGTTCCATTAGTTCTGATAGCCGCCAGATGTTCCGCAAGGCGGCGGCTCGCTGCTAAAAGAAAGTGCCCGCTTCCACAGCTTGGATCAATCACGGTTATTCCAAGAATAGTTTTTTCTGGTGTTTCTTTACCAGCCGCCAATTTTTCTTCAATCAGCGGATCAAGGTTGCTTTTGATAAGGCACTGAACCAGGCTGTCATCGGTATAATAACTGCCGGAGGTCTTGCGAAGATTCCCTCTGGGAATCCCATTCCCGGCGGTTGAAGCGTTTCCGGAGGAAACGTTTTCAATATCAAACCCGAGAAAGCCGAAGGATAGTCGGGAAACATCAACCTGGGGCACCAGTTCAAGAAGACTTTCATAAATGGAACCAAGTTCCTCTACTCCCATGTTTTTATAGTCGATAAGCGTCCGCGTGTTTCCGTCCACTGTCCAGCGTATCCTGAACATGGCTTCAAGCAAGGCAGCATTGGAAAGACCGCATTTATCCAGATGAGGGCATTGGTCGGCATTAAAAAGGCCGCCTAAAACAGGCAAATCCAAGGGATTATTTCCGGTTGTTCCACCGCCTAAAAGTTTATAGACGATTTTAATACCTTCCCATAAATCACCGTAACTATCAGCGGCAGTATACCGGGCACTGCGTTCCCGCAGACGGCGCAGGCTGTAGCCTTTTTCATAAAGAGTGTGCTTGGCATGAAGGCCCACTTCCATTTGTTCCGTTTTGTCGGACAAATGTTCAAAAATAAGGCCCCGTTCTTCAACGGTAATAATAAACAGGAAACGGTACATAAGCCGCATGAGTTCCTGAAAATAGTTTTCGTTTGAGAGTTCACCGGATTCCAGAATTTGGCGCAGTTCATTATTGCCCGGAGCCTTACCCTGTATATCGTAACTTAAAAAGCCCTGCCCAAGAATGCGTAATGCCCTGGTAACACCCACGCGCAGTCCTTCGCGGACCCGGACGCCCAATTCTTCACCGGCTTTTTTCCATACATCCCAAACACATTCGCCTTTACCGTCATTGTCCAGGCCGAGAGTACGGCTTCCGTGTATTACACGATAAAGCATCTGGTATTCAGGGAAGCGGTTTTCCCGCAGAATAGTTTCAAGGTTAAATTCCAGGTACGAAGGCCGTGCCAAAGAAGCGGATTTACGAACCAGCCGCAAATAGTGGGTGTCACAAACAATATACCATGAAGCGGCGCTTTCTGTTGTGTTTATATTAACCAGTTTTTCAAAAAGTTCCGGTGTGTAAGAAAGCGCATCTATAAAAAATTCCCGGATAAAACGCTTTTCAGTTAATTTTTTATCTTCAAGACCCTTCCATTGCGCCTGGGCAATCTGAAAACTTCTGCCGATTTCATCAAGCAAACGAAGTCCGCGGGGAATCTGATAATCAACGTCATCTTCTTTTGCCGCAGTACCTACGACCGCTTTTTCTACAATCTCTGCGGTAAAACATGAGCCTTCGAGTTTTATCGTATCAAAGCTTAAGCCTGATATTTTGGTTCTCCGCATGTTATTCGCCCTTATATGACCCCATGGATTAAACAGTCTCCAATTTATACTTATCTATCGTTTCAGCAATGAGCTTATCCAAATCGAGCTTTCCGTCTATGCACTTCCGCATTTCCTCTTTATTTTCCATAGTAAGTGGCATATCCTCCATGGACATTGAAAAATCAATATTGCCAATAATGTATTCAGCATCGTTGTTCATGTTTTCGTCCTATAATTCCGCAGGCAATAGTACATAAAGCCCTATCAAATCTACCGGCAACCCTGGACTTACCGCAAAAGTCCCCCGGTCCTGCGCCGCCTGTCGTATTCTCCGATGGTCAGCGAGAAGCTCGTTGGAACGGTCTTTAGCGATCTTTTCAAATACTGTACTGTTTTCCTTCCACCAGAATAAACTTGCGGTAAGTTCCCGCTCTATAACGGATTTATCAAGGTTTCCCGTAGGCCGCTCCCCAAGCAGGACGTTAAGTTTTTCCTTTTGAAGTTCAACTGGGTTTTTTCGCCCTTCAAAACCTAAAAGCAGAGCTTCTTCGGCTAAGGTTGTTTTTGTATTCCCTCCCTTTCGGGTCATTTCTATTTTGTGTCGCAATCTTACAAGGAAAACGGTAGTCGCAAGATTGACCGCGCTTGTTTCATAAACGCCACAACGGGCGGCTATCTGTGTGTCTGTTATATTCAAGGTATTTTGTTCCAATGCAGTTTCCAGCATATAATCTGCCAAAACGGTAACCAGCGGATTGCTCCGGTGGATAAAAACAGCATTTTTTTCCGGGGGATATACAAAATTAAGGCGCATGGTTTTGCTTATGCCCTCATCTTGCATACGGTTTTTTAAGGCCGACGGCAAAATGCCGGGATTGAACTTGTAAAAAGCCAGACGGTCGCCTTTTATACTATTTTCAAGCGGAGCATTAAGCACATAAAGGGAATCATTTACAAAACGCTCCACATCGTGCTCGCTGCCAAGGATTTCATTTTGCTTGCGCCACTCTGGAAGTACATCCTCGGGTTTTAGACTGTGCTGGGCAAATATCGTGCGGTTAGCCTTTTCTTTGTCGGCGGCGTCCTGCCATTGATCGGTAATTTTATCCAAATCGATATTATCACCAAAATCAAATGTTCCCTGATTAATCGACTTTGCTGTTGGTTTCATGATTGCCGCTTTTACTATGGCGGTTTGTATTTTACTTTCATCTTCCGGTATGGGCACAAGAATACCTAAAGCATTTCGAATTATACGGGCTTTTTTGATAATCACGTTGAAGATTAAGCCGTCAACCGGATTGTTTTCGCCGTAAAGCATAACACACCGTACTTCAGTTGATTTTTGACCAAACCGATCAACCCGTCCCTCCCGCTGCTCATGGCGGGCAGGGTTCCACGCGAGATCATAATGAATGGCGGCGTCAAAACCGTGCTGCAGGTTTATCCCTTCTGAAAGACAATCGGTAGCCACAAGCACCGGAATATCGGCGTCATTTACCAGGCTTTCAATTTGTTCTTCCCGTTCATCGGAGGTTATTTCCCCGGTGATACATGCAACTTGTACATCCTGTTTATCCTTAAAGTGTTCCCGCAGAACATCTGCAACATAATGGGCCGTAGCAATGTAACGGCAAAATATTACCGGCTTAAAACGGGGCGCGTGTCTTATAAGGGCCTCTACCTCTTTTACCAGTATGGCAAGTTTTGGGTCGTTCTTAATCCCCCGCAGGCTTTCAGTTTCGTCTATAAGGCTTTGCAAGAATGAACTTTCTTCGATAAGGGCGGCAGGCTCCTCATCATTTAGTATTAATTCGTCGCCAATACCATCCATAATGCGTTCATCATCTGTTAAGGTTAGTGTTTCTCCCTCTAAACTCTTTCCGTAAAGACAGGTCGTTAATGCACGTTTTGCAGCATCCGGAGAAGAAGAAACACAACGAAGCAAGGCGATAACCGCATACCACATTATCTTAATCTCTTTACCCTGCTCTTTTTCTGCTTTTTGAACCAACTCAGAACAATAGGAACGAATTTTCTCAAAAAATATTTCCCACTTGCCGGAAAGCTTATACGTTGCTTCTTTTGTTTTTCGGTTTGGAAAAAGGGACTGATCATGCCATTCATTTATATCCAGGCGGCGTCGCTGAACAAAGTAATTACCAAGATCTTCGCGCAATTTATGATTTTGGGTGCTGGCTACACTATTTACTGCAAGGTCGGCAAAGTCAGGCCGCAATAAAGAAAGCAAATTGGAAAAGCCGCTCTGGTTTCCTGAATGCGGAGTAGCGGTAAGCATAACCAAATGGCGTTCCGCATTTTCACTTAGTTTTTTTAACAGTTCATAACGCTGCTGCTTGCCCTGGCCCAAACTGGTACAGGTATGGGCTTCATCAACAATAACCATCATTGGGGCATTGGCGATAAAGTATGCGCGGTGTTCAGGTATCTTGATATAATCAAGGCTGGTCACCGTTGCGATATAATAATCAAAAATGGAAACGCCCCTGGGGGCATCCCGTTCAAGACGCTTGATATTCCCTGCCGTCACTGCCACGGCGTCAATATGGAAATGATTTTTTAATTCCCATACCCATTGTTCCACAAGATGGGGCGGACACAAGACAGAAAATCGATCAATCTCTCCGCGATCCAGAAATTCCCGGGCAATAAGTCCCGCTTCAATTGTTTTACCGATGCCAACATCATCCGCAATGAGCAGCCTGACGGTTTCCTGCTTAAGAGCCATGAGAAGCGGCACAAGTTGATAAGCCCTTGGTTCTACGGCAATGTTGCCAAACCCGCGAAAAGGCCCGGCTCCTGCCCGGCACTTCATTAAAAGCGCATCCCGGAGAAGTATTGCGGAATAAAAAGGACCTGGTTTGTTTATGTCCGGTGGAGGGAAGACAGCATCCTCAATAGGCATAATTTCCAAATCAGGTATAATTGCCTGAACCTCTTCATTGGAACCACCTAATGGACGGAGCAGGAGAACATCGTCAGAACTCGGTTCTACCACCCATTCACGGCCACGGGCACGAATAAGAGAACCGGGCTTATAGGTTACAGCCGCCGCATCACTCATTTCCCTTTTCCTCTACCACCAGCTTAAATCCGTGGTTTACAATATATTCTTCTGCTTCTTTTCCCGGATGCTGGTGAAATACAACTATTTTTTCTTTTCGGTGGTATTCATCAGCCGTCCATTTACCTTCGTTTATCGGATGATGATATTGAATATCATCACCATCCGACTTTCGGTTACGCTTATTGAGTATTTCAGAATTGAGAAGTGAAACCAAAATTTCCTTAACCCATGAGTTCTTACGATCTATTTTCGTATGATCGCTTTGGTTGTAATAAGATAATAAGCAGTTATAACAGGCAGCCACACAGTTTTCATTGATATCTATCAAATCATCAACAGACTGTATTGGTTTTGTGGTATCATAATGCATGATTTCCAATGCTTTCTTGGCTATCTTTGAAAACTCACCGGGTTCAAGGGCAATTTTATTTAAAACTCCTGCTCCGCCTTCTGATGCTTCATAGAATAAAAGGTAATTTCGTTTATCAGCACTCGGCAAAGGCTCTGCTGCAATCTCAACCTCTTCAATTTCATAATATTGCTCAATCCCTCGTTTAAGTGCCGCTTGTAGAGTCACCATTACCATATCGTCGGTTTGGGTTTTAGCAGGCTTAAAAAGGAGGATGTTTTTATAATCCTCAACATAGGGGACAATACGCTGGGCAGTATTTTTATCTATATCAGCAGTATCGTCATCGTCACTATCATTATCACTATCCTCTGATTTTCCCCAGCGCCCGGAAAGCGGGTCTATGTAAAACCCTTTTGATTTTTTATCTTTTCTACGCTTCCATCCATAATTAAGCCTCCACAGAGTTGCAGCGGGAGCATAAATCAAAGTACCAAAACATTCACGCTTATTATGTATATAGCAGATAATCTCACTTTCTATAATATCTTCTTTGTTCACCTTGAACATTGTTTGTAATTCGTAGCCGATTCTCTGGCGTTCTTCGTCATTTACAGAGATACGCATCCTGGGCCGGGTTTCTACGGTTTCTATCCGATAGATATTGGCAACCTGGCTTTTTGCATCAAGAGGACTGCCGCATAACTCACAGCGTTCACTTAAAAAGGATTCCCCAATATGCCCGTGTCCGCATTCCGGGCATATCTTGGCGGTTTGTGTTGCAAGTTTAGCACCAGCACTTACTTGTCCGGCAGCAGTATTTATTTTTACCCTGAAAACTTGAAATGTTTTACCTTCGTGATATATCAAACTATTTGGCCCAAACTCAGAAATACCCAGGAATCGAGGCCGGGCAATCATGGCGCCTGCAGACCTTCGGTCTGATTCGTCTTTATTCCGGGCATTTTTTCCTGTACTTGGAATCCATGCCATAAGCGGAAGCCGAGGGAAGTTATACCCCGGTAAAAATCCGGCGCTCGCCAAGTAACGATAGGTATAGAAGTCAGAATTTTGGCTGCCTGATGATAACAAGGTTTCATATTGCTGATAAGCATCGTTATATCGGCGTTGTGCATCTTCCCGTTCTTTACGTGCGCTTCCCGGACTTTGGGCTATTTTATTGGCGCTATCCATTTGCATTTTTGTTGCACGGTACAATTCCCGCCAACGGTCGAAGCTCTTATCGAATTTGTCAAATATATTGTTATATACAGTTTCAATGAAATCATCAGTAAGCCATAACGCTATATCACCTAAAGAAAGGTGCAATTCACCAGAGATATTTTTAGCCTGATTAATCGAATTCCTGAGAGCGTCAGTATTATTCATTGAATCCTTATATTCAGAGCGAACAGGGAGCTCATCCTTTTCCATATCAAGTATTTCTTTGATACTAGGTGGCAAATTAATCCCTAAAGTTTGAAGCCAGATAGAATGTAGATGACTGACAATAAGTTCTCGATTAGACAAATCAAAAAGGGGCGTTTTAACTTTTCCATAAACCATATCGCCTTTATGATTAAAAAACCATTGGTCGTGGGGGCTTAAAGCAGTACAATAGGCTATGACCAAGGCAGCCTGTCCCGATCGTCCAGCCCTTCCGCTTCGCTGAGCGTAATTTGCCGGTGTTGGAGGGACATTGCGCATATAAACCGTATTAAGCGAGGAAATATCTATACCCAATTCCATTGTTGGAGAACAATACAGAACAGGAAGCCGCTGTAAAACCTTGCCATTTGCTTCCGGCTGTTCGTCCCACCATTTTTTATCCTTTTCTCCAAACCGGAAACGGGCTTCCAATATTTCCCTGTCCCGTGCTTCAACTTGAGCGGTATGTTCATGGGACTCATAATCAAAGAGATTATGATTGCCACTGATCAAGGTTTTTGCAGTTTCTATATACAGTTTTCTGAAAAAATCATTAGCGGTCTTCTCAGGCTTTTCATTTATGGTCAATTGCCAAATAAGAACGCCACTGTTAAGACAGTAACCTGACATAGAACCGCCTAGCGACTCTATTATCACAAATCCGTATTTCTCTGCCCATTTAAGCATATTTTCCAGTATGGCAGTATAGTCGTCCCCTTTCCATTTTCCATAATCAAATTCAGTTCCTTTCCAAAAAAGTTCACGTTTAATTAGTTGTACGATTCGTGAACGTGGGCCGGCACTAATTATTTCATCCCGCTTTCCTTTCCAGCCGTCTTCTATTTTAAGGGCAAGATGACTTGTCTTGGAAAGTAATTCATCATAAGAAAATGCCCAAGGCTCTTTAAGCATATTGAATGCTTTCGTTTTATATTTATCCTGTTCAACCGGAGATAAGAACCGCGAAGAAATGCAAAGGTTCTTTTTCATTTCGTCAAAAACAAGTTCAAATAAAGCTATCCTTTTCTCCGGAGAAATTGCGGTTACTTCAGGCAGTAATATTCCGCTCTCATCACTTTCAAGATATTTTTCTAATCTATCATATTTTATCTTTAAGATATTTAAAGCTTCAAGAGATGGATTATTATAACGCCATCCTTTTCGAATATCCCGCAGAAGGCGGTATCCCAAAATAAACTGCAAAGTACTTTGAGCATCATCTTTAAGATGTCCGTATATATCCGGATTTTGCAGATACTCTGCACGGGTCTCGTAACTGCTATTATCAAAACCAATAGATTTGAATATGGCCGCACTTAAATCCGCTTCATAAAGAATACCGTTGTTCTTTTCCAGAGCCGCAAGAAGGCCGCCTCGTATAGTCAAAAGAAAAATAAAGTCATTAAAATATCCTGATTGCAAGGCTGCGTCCTGCCGATTATCAGTAAAACCTAATAATTTTCTGGCGCCCTGATCTTCAAAAAGATTGTTGAGGATATTCAAAGTAAGCATTGTTGTTGCAGAAGAACGGCCTTCTCCCGAAAGACCGGAAAGGCGGTTTATGTCCTTTCCTTTTGCTTCATGAGTTGTACCGCAATGAGGGCAAAAACGAACCGCCCCAGGTATGTAGTAATAAGGGTTGC
>BNVB01000013.1 GCA_025997795.1 Spirochaetia bacterium
TATCGTTGTAATACTTAAAAAACACGGCCCAGCGTTCTTTTTCGCTCATGGCGGAAACTGCTTTTTCTGCTGTTACCGCCAGTTTCTCTAATTCTAGCGTGATTATTGCTGTTAGTCCACCGAAGGGTATTTTGCTTTCCGGGTCGTAGTAGATAAACCGGTGATCAAAAGACTTATCCTCAAACAGCTGACCCCGTGCCAAAAGGGAAATCTGGTAGCTTCGTTTCAGGGTTTTATACGAACCCTTTTCTTCCCGGATTTCCTGGCTGGCAAAGAGGCGGCTTAAATAGTACTCCATCCGGAAGACTTCCCATTTGTGCGGGTAGAGGGTCATCTCAATATCGGCCCGTTCACCGGAGTTAAAGAGGCACTGGATGTCGTAGCGTATCTGCCGCTGGTCCAGCCGGGAAACCGGCGGTTCATTGGCGCTTATACTAAGTTCTTTGACTGGTTTTTCCAGAATAGCCGAGAGCAGTTTTTTCCGGGCTATCTCTGAGGGGACGGTATTCCTGGTAAAAATACTTTTGAATACCGGGTCCCAACAGGGATCAATGATCGGGTCGTGAGCTGCAATATGCTTTGCATATTTTGCAGGTTCTGCGTGTTTCGCCATAGTTTTCCTCCATACAAAGGCGGGGTCTACACTATTTAGGGCAATACACTGCGTGGTGCTTGTATGCGGAGGGGAATTTTGGAGAAAAATTCGAGTAATTCGCCTTGGCATGTAGGCTCCGTTGGGAAGGGCAATAGGACAGTGAAAACGCTTGTAGAATTCGCCCAGGCATACCTACATTTGGCGGATCATTTTAAGTTCTTCGCCTAGGCGGAATTCTTCGCCGGGTATCCCTAGGCGAGGAATTCCAAAATGTTTTCACAGCCCCATTACCTTCCCCAGTGCAGCATACTCCCGCCAAGGCGTATTACTGCATGGCGGGCGGGTTTTTCGCCGGGTTAGAGTAACTTGTTAATTTGATGATAAAAAAACACCACCCTTTTTTAAGGTGGTGTTTTTCTTACTTTTGCATTACTCCGGTGTCACGAATATACACCCTTTTCTTTCTACGGGTTTGTAATCGTTCCATTATTGTTAGGACCCCACCCGAGAATGGGATCATAGGTATAGGGGGTCGCAGTACTAATCCTTAGCCCCCGGGTGAATTGGCTGATCGGCGCAGTGTTATTTGCATAGGTCCCACTTGGCGCTGGGCCAATAACCGCAGAAGTAGTCCATAGATGATTCACATCAAGCAAAGCCACTGTGGCGGCGCTCAAGGTTCCATCGATGAGGATGGGATAACTGCCCCCAGTATTACCGTTAAAAATGCTGTTCCGATTATCGCCGGTACTTGTATAGGTTCCGCCGCTCCTCGGGGTAATCCTGGCGGCACCGCTGAGGGTAACAACAGCAGACATGGTATAAACACCGCTGCCCGCTCCATAGGTGGCGAACTCAAGGGTATTCTCCTTGATTTCCCCGCCGCTCATGTTGAAATTGACGGTACCGCCACTAACAGATACCCCACCGCCTCCTGCATAACCCGAACCTGTTGCGATAGACTTGTTGCCGGAGATTTCTCCGGCGCTCATATTGAAGGTTGCGTTATTGAAAAGCGTTACCCCTCCGCCAGTAGCGTAAGAGCCGCTTGATATAGCAGAATTGTTACTAATCTTTGCGTTGCCCTCAAGGTTAATAACTATTGCTGTAGCAGCACTATTAGCATAGACCCCGCCTCCTGTGGCGGCACCACTGCTTGTTGTTGTTTCCACAGAATTGTTACTAATTTCAGCATTGTTCTTAATAGTAACGTTGATGGTCCCTGTGGTCCCTGTAACATAGATCCCGCCGCCTTGAGGGTTGGCGCCACTTGATGTTGTAGAATTGCCAATAATCTTTGCGTTGCCCTCAAGGGTAACGGTGGTACTGGCGGTTCCTGCAACATAGACCCCGCCGCCTTGAGCGGCACCGTCATTAGCTACGTGGTTATTGCTGATCTCTGCGCTGCCGCTCATGGTGAAGGTTCCACTATTGATATACACGCCGCCGCCGTTGTTGCCGTAGCCGGTTTTCCCGCCAGTGATCTTGGTGTTGTCGGTCAGAGTCAGCTCGCCCGAGTTGGTAACAATAGCAGCATTAGCTAAAACGCTGTTGCCGTCAAGAATAAGACTTCCGGACAGGGTCAGCTTGCCCCCGGAGGCAACGTTGATTAACGCCCCGTTCTGGGTACGGGTGATGGTCTGCGCGGCACTTGCGCTCAGGGTGATACCCAACGTAGAAGTAATGGACGGCAGTGCAGGAGTGGCTTCTTGATTAAAAGAACCGGTCACGGTGATGGTAGTTGCCACACTTGAGCTATTAGCCGCAGTTACAGCAGCAACAAACTCACTCCAGGTGGCAACGACCTGAGAAATGGCCTTAATGGTGTAAACCCTGTCGACACCTGCGCTTACCGTCATCGTAATGAAGCCGGGTATGGAGCTTATTACACCGCTTGTAGGATTAAAGCTAATGTCCGCATCACTTACTTGCGCCGTTGCCGCAATAGTAAGACTGGTAACGCCGCTAGGAACGCTTACGGAATACTCCGAGCCGTCCCAGACTACCGGGTAGGTATTACTGGAACTGTCGGTTGCAGTAATCGTGGCTATGTCGGTATTGTCAAAAGTCAGACCGATTTGCGCATGGTTGGTCTGTCCTGCGACTATGTTTACCTGTTGTGTACCGGTACACACACGGATACGACCGGGGAGGTATCCTTCTACCTTAATGTCCCAGGTACCGGGGCTTAACTGCATAATCCCCGAACTGGATCCTGCGGGGATGGTTATGGATACTTTACTGCCGCCGCTCGTAGCGGTAACCTCGTATGTCGTTGCCTGCTGGGTAGGGTCGGACGGTATGATCGCGCGGGAACCCGCGGGTAATGTGATAACAAGACTGCCCTCCTCGGACCCCGTAAGGTTAAAACAGGCGGATAAGGTCAAAATAAGGGCAAAAAGTACGAAAAAAAAGTTTATTCTAATTAAAGAGAACGGAGAACGGAGAACGGAGAACGGCTTTTCTAGATTATCATGACTCCGCCGGGTAGGTAAAGTACCCGCCGTAACACGTTTTTTGGTTATTTTAGTCATTTTTTGCTCCTAAAGGCAGTTTTTCCCAGCCATTGGCTGACATATAGATAGTATATCACCTATTATGAAAAAAACAAGGCCTCGCAAAGATTTCCCCTCCTTGTTAGATTTGATTGACGGAAAACCCCGGATAAGCTAAAATTATAGGTGAACGCCCAATATGGGCAAAAGGAGCAAAAAATGCGAAAATGTACCATTATATTGCTGGCCCTGGCTGCTTTGGCAGCGGCCGTTTTGGCGGGCTGTAAATCCAAACCCGCAAATTATGAGGACGACCCCCGGTCAAAAATTATCGGCGCCGAAGGGGTAACCCGGCCGGAATGGATGAATGGAACACGTAAGTCGGATGACATCTACTATGTGGTGGGCGACGGCCGGCCGGGGATGAGCAAAACGGCCCAGCAGAATACTGCCCGGTCCGATGCCCAGGCCAAGGTTGCCCAGTGGAAAACAGCGGTAGTGGCCGATACGGTAAAGAACTATATGGAAGAAAGCGGCGTTCCCGGTAATACCCAAATCCTGGTCAACTTCCAGCAGGCTACCATTACCCGGTCTACCTCCAATATCGCCGGTTTTGACGAAGTTGAACATTGGATAGATCAGGACGGGGTGTACCACGGCCTTTATATGTATCCCAAGCAAAATCTGGAAGATGACTTTAAGAACAGCGTTTCCGATTTTCAGCGGAACCAGGCCGCAGCTTTTGCCGAATTTAAAGCCCAGGAAGCTTACAAGTACCTGGAAGCTCAGCTGGATAAACACGAATAAAACAGGGAATCGAACGATGTTCGATTCCTTACGGGAGGAATTGTATGAAACGAATTTTATTTTGCCTTGCCGCGGGACTTTTACTGGCCGCCTGTCATTCGGTTGACCGGGTAGATGCAGACACCCAAATAGATTTAAGCGGTTACTGGAACGATACAGACCTGCGGCTTGCCAGTGACGCGCTTATCAAGGAATGTCTTGCAACCCCCACGCTTGCCCAGTTTAACGCCGCCCGGGGAAAACCGCCGGTAATTATTGTGGGTAATTTTAAAAATTCCAGCGATGAACACATTGACACATCTATCCTTTCCCAGCGGCTGGAAGCGTCGATCTTAAGCAGCGGTAAGGCCGAATTTGTCGCCTCCGGCGATCTGCGAAACGAGATCCGGGCGGAACGGCAGGACCAACAGCAGGGTTATACCGACGATGCCACGGTGGCCGCCATGGGCAGAGAAATAGGAGCCAACTATATGATGACCGGGTCGGTAAAAACCATTGTGGACCGTTACAACAAAACAGCTACCCGCAGTTACTTTATTACTGCGGAGCTTACGGACATTACCACCAACCGCCGTATCTGGATTGGCGAATATAACGAGATCAAAAAGGTTATCAAAAATCCTTCGGTTAAGCCCTAGGCTTGCCTTTGAGGAATATAATGAAAGGTTCTGCGCCCCCTGGGCGATCACCGGTACGTCAGGTCTTTGTTTTGTTGTTACCGGTAAAAATTTTACCAGTAATGGTTCTGCTTTTTTCCTGTGCCACCACCGATTATTTTGTTTCCGTGGATCAACTGGTTTCAGAGGAGCAGTTTTCCCAAAGCGCCCAGGCCCTGGAAAAAGAAAATGCAAACCTCTACCGGGACAAAGACAGGGTACTGTACTTTCTTGACAAGGGAATGCTTACCCACTATGCAGAAAACTGGGAGGAATCTTCGGCCCTGCTTGAACAGGGGGAAAAGGCTATTGAGGCAAATTTTGCCGTCAGCGTAAGCCAGGAAATCGGCACCTTAATTCTTAACGACAGAACCAGGGAATACGACGGCGAAGATTACGAAGACATTTACCTTAATGTATTTAACGCCCTAAACTACTACCGCCGGAACAATATGGAAGAGGCCCTGGTAGAAATACGGCGTTTGAACAACAAACTGCGTAATCTTTCGGTCAAGTACGGCACAATGATTACCTCAATGCAAAAAGCGGCCCTGGAAAACGGTACGGCAATTCCGCCCAATCCGGAGGCGGCGACTGCGTTTAACAATTCCGCCCTGGCCCGGTATTTGGGAATGCTCTTTTACCGCGGCCGGGGAATGATGGACGATGCCCGCATTGATCAGCAGCAGCTCCGGGTTGCCATGGCGGACGCTCCGTCTATCTATAAAAACCCTGTTCCTTCTTCCATAAAAGATGAACTTGTTATTCCCGCAGGAAAAGCCCGGCTTAATGTAATAGGTTTTGCCGGCCGTTCACCGGTAAAAAACGAAGAAGTTATCCGCATCTTTTTGGGTAACGCCTGGATCAAGATTGCCCTGCCGGTAATGACCCCGCGTAATTCCCAGATAAGTTCTATACAGGTAACGCTTGATTCCGGAGAATCCTTTAACCTGGAACTGCTGGAAGATATGAGCGCGGTAGCAGCTGCCACCTTTGCCCAGAAAAAAAATGTAATCTATACCAAGTCGGTTATCCGTGCTTCCGTTAAGGGTATTGCCGCTTCTGCCTTTAATATTGCATCGGAAAATTCCAAAGAAAACAGCGGCCTCTTTGCTATTCTGGGACTGGGAAGCCAGATCCTGGCAGAGGCCAGCGAACAGGCGGACCTGCGGCTTGGCAGGTACTTTCCCGGCCGGGCCTATGTGGGGGGCATTAACCTGACTCCGGGAACCTACTCGTTTACTGTTACCTACTACGGTGCGGATAAAACAGCGCTGGCCCGGCGGCGGCATGAAAACATCCGGATCATGGCAAATACCCTTAATTTGACGGAGGACGTATGTTTAAAATAAAAGCAGGCCTGGTGTGTGCCGTTCTTCTTTTTTGCGCCTGTGCCGCGGTTCCGGAACAGCGGACAGAAGCGGAACCGGCCTGGGTGTCTGACCCCTACACGGTATACAACAAAGCTGCTTACCTTGCGGCGGTGGGTTATGGACCTTCCCGGGATACGGCGGAAAAGGCGGCTCTTGCAAAACTTACATCGATTTTTGGCCAGTCTATTTCAAGTGAATCAAAAACAACCTATACCTATTCCCAGGCCCTGGAAGCCAGCAGCTCCGGCTGGGAGGAACATGCAGACATTGCCCAGGCAGTTAAAACATCGGCTTCCATGGATACCCTCATTGGCGTGGAACTAAAAGAAATCTGGAAAGGCGGCGACGGTACCTGGTATGCCGCAGCGGTATTGAACAAAGCCAAAACAAACCTAATCTATACAGAACTTATTGAACAGAATCTAAGAACCATTGATAAACTAACCAAAAGCGGGAATGCCGCAGAACAAAATCTTGAGGACTTTATTAACTACTACCAGGCGGCAAATCTGGCGGATGCAAACCTGATTTTTGCCAATGTACGGAACGTAATCAGCCCCGGTTCCCTGGCGGGGGATAATCTAAGAACAGGAAACGACTACCGCCTGGAAGCGTCCAGAATAGCCAGGAATATTCCCATCGCCGTTACCGTAGACAATGACCGGCAAAACCGCATTAAAGGCGCGTTCTCCGCCGCTCTTGCCAGGGCCGGCTTCCGTACCGAAGGAACAAGCTCCCGTTATGCCCTGAGGGCAAAACTTTCTTTGGAAGAACTGGTATATGCAAACAATCCCTACAAGTGGATCCGCTATGTGGTGGATGCTAACCTGGTGGATACCTCCACAGAAACCGTGTTGTTTCCCTACAACATCAATGACCGGGAAGGGCATACCATGCTTTCCGAGGCGGAAAACAGGGCTGTCCGTTCGGCAGAAAATAATATAAACAGCGAATACATAAACGCCCTGGGAATTTTTCTTTCCCGGAACACAAAATAACCAGTAAAAAGTACGGAGTTTTATGGGCTACTACCGCGATAATCAGGATTACATTGACACCCTGCCTGACTGGGCCAAGGAATTTGCCTACAAGTACGGATCAAAAACGGCAAACCTCTACATACTGCACGGCAATATCCGGGACTATCTGCCGCACCAGAGTAATGTCGGCGAATTTACCTTTACCCGGATTCAGGATTATATAGCGGAACGGATTTTTGGAAACCAGAACATTATTGCTTTTTACGACCGCTCCAGCGGAGTAGTGTTTTTGACCGAAGACATGGCCCTGGACTACCAGCGGAGCATGAGAAAAAAGTACCCCGATGTAGAAGATGCCGCAGATTTTATGTCGCCCAATCCGGAAGAAAGTTTTTTTTATCTGGAACGGTATTTTCTTTCCCGTATACCCAAAGACAAGCGGGAACACTGCCGCATGGTGCTGATAATTGATTATGCAGAAACCATTGTACCCCCCGGGGACCTGGGCCGTTACAGCGAAGAAGACCGTTTTTGCCTGGTAACCCTGAACCGCTGGGCGGTGAATCCCCTGTTTACCGAAGGGGATATTTCTATCATCCTTTTAACGGAAAACCTGGCGGATATTTCGCCCCGTTTGGCCGGTTCCCCCGCCACGGTTAAGGTAAGCGTTCCCTTTCCCGGCGAAGAAGTGCGGAAAAGTTTTCTGGAGTCCAAACTGCGGGAAGGAAAACTTATTCTTGACCGGGGACTTACCACAAGCCATGTGGCGGCAATTACCAACGGCCTTAACCTTATGAACCTGAACCGGCTTATTTCGGAAAATTTTGAAACCGCAGAAGTACTTTCCATGGATTATTTACGGCAGAAAAAAAAGGAAATTATTGAAACCGAAGCTGCTGGACTGCTGGAATTTCTTGAAACCGGTTTTAATCTTTCCCATGTATCGGGCCATGGTTTTGTAAAAAAACGCTTTAAAAACGCCGCAAAGGCAATTAAACTTGGAAGGCTCGACGTGCTTCCCATGGGTTACCTTATTTCCGGCCCCGTGGGAACCGGAAAAAGTTTTATCGTTTCCGCCTTTGCCGGAGAAATTGGCATACCCATGGTAAAGTTCCGGAACTTCCGTTCCAAGTGGCAGGGTGATACGGAGTCAAATCTGGAGCGGATCCTTAACATTCTTAAATCCATGGCTCCCGTGGCGGTGATGATCGACGAAGCCGATGCCTTTTTGGGAGACCGGGACCAGGACGGGGATTCGGGAACCAGCAACCGGGTTTTTGCCCAAATTGCCAGTTTTATGGGAAACACTGAATACCGGGGAAAGATCATCTGGTTCCTTATTACCTGCCGGCCGGACCTTGTTCCCATTGACTTAAAACGCCAGGGCCGGGCAGAAGAACATCTGGCGCTTTTTTATCCGGAAACCGATGAAGAGCGGGAAGATCTTTTTAAAACCCTGGTTCGCAAGCTTGATTTGGACATACGGAATTTTCCCGTGCCGGAGCTTTTTAAACGGTACAAACATGAGTATTCCGGGGCGGATCTTGAAGCCCTGCTTATCCGGGCAAAACTGCTGGCAGCCATGGAAGACCGGGTGTTTATTAAAAAAGATGATATGGAAGAAGCTATGTCCGATTTTGTACCCGCAGCTTATCCCTACGACATAGAACTGCAAAATCTGGTGGCAGTAATTGAATGTACTTCCAAGGAAATGCTGCCAGAACGGCTGCGAAAAAAACCCCGTTCAGATTTGATCCGAGAAATACAGGAAATTAAAACACTTATGGGAGAACGAGGTTAAAACATGTTATACCGCATCGACAAAAAAACCGGCAACAAACTTTCCGCCCTGGGCCTGGGATGTATGCGCTTTCCAAAAAAGCTTGGGGGCATCGACATAAAAAAAGCCGAAGTCATCATCAAAACCGCCATAGAAAAAGGAATAAACTACTTTGATACCGCCTGGATGTATCCGGGAAGCGAAGAAGCCCTTGGTCTGGTGCTGGAAAAAAACCAGCTTCGGGACAAGGTATACATTGCCAGCAAGCTGCCTGTTTTTTTGGTTGACAAAGCAAAAGATATTGATCATTTTTTTAACGAAGAACTAAAACGGCTGCGGACAAATTCCATTGATTATTATCTAATGCATAACCTTACGGGCCTTGATCCCTGGAATGACATGGTAAACCTGGGAATAAAAGAATGGATAACAGCCAAAAAAGAAAGCGGCCAAATTGGCCGGATTGGTTTTTCTTTCCATGGCGCTTTGGGTGATTTTGAAAAACTCCTGGAAGCCTACCCCTGGGAATTTTGCCAGATCCAGTATAACTACAGTGATGTGAATTTTCAGGCAGGTATACGGGGCCTTAAAAAAGCGGCGGAAACCATGCCGGTTATTATCATGGAGCCCCTTCTGGGAGGCAAGCTGGCCAACGGTCTGCCGCCCGCCGCGTTAAAACTGTTCCGCGCTTATGCGCCGGAACGAACTCCCGCAGCCTGGGGACTGCGCTGGCTCTGGAACCAGAGCGAAGCGGCGGTGGTTCTTTCGGGTATGAGTGATCCGGCCCAGGTAACGGAAAACGCCGCCCTGGCAGAGGGTTGCAGCGCCGGTTCCCTGGCGGCGGAAGAACTGGAAATATACGATAAAGTACGGGAAGTGTTTAACGCTTCATATAAAGTTCACTGTACCGGCTGCGCTTACTGTATGCCCTGTCCCCATGGCGTAAACATCCCCGGCTGTTTTGCCGCCTACAATACTTCCTATGTTATGGGCTGGGCAGCGGGTCTGCAGCAGTTTTTGTCAAGCACCGGTCTTGCCTCCAACACTTCCGGGCCGGAACGCTGTGTTAGCTGCGGTACCTGCGAAGAACATTGTCCCCAGAAAATTCCGATCATTGCACATTTAAAGCAGGTCCGGAAGCGTATGGAACCATTTTTTGTACGGATCCTGATTGCTGTCGTACGGAAATTTATAGGCAGCCTTAAGGCTGATTCGCGGGCTCCGGCACAGTAACGCAGCCGTCGGGCAGCACCAGTATTTTGGGAACCCCGGTTTCCAAAGGAACCCCGGTTTCCAAAGGAATCCTTATGCCCCTGGCCTTAAGTGCGGCCAGGGCCGCATCCAGCGCTTCCTGGGGGCTTGAAACCTTTTCGATAAACATACTTTTTAGCCGGTCTGCTCCCAATTCCGATACCGCAAGAATAACAGCCCGCCCGGCAACCTCCGCCATTTTTGCCGCTTTGTGGTACCCCAGTTTATAACCGGCACGTATCTGCTCTATGGCATCCGCGGGGCTTCCGGCCTGGGCCAGCAGATTGGCGTAGGCTTCATCCCCAATACCATCCCGGCAGCTTGATACAAGGATAAGGAAACCGCCGTCTTTAAGGGCAGCGGCCCCGTTGTCAATGGCCTTCTGGGACTGGTAGAGATCTATGTCCATGGGAAACTTTGCAACAGACACAACAATATCCGCCAGGGCAGGAATGGTGACACAGAAAATTTTCCGGGCAATTTCCACGGCCCCGTAAAACGAAGCCATTAAATCTCCGGCGCTTACCGCAGCTACTCCCTGTTCTTTGTCCAGTACGGTCATAAGCGAAAAAACCGGCGCCTTGATAAGCGGCAGGGCATCCATCATATCTTCGTGTACGGGGTTTCCCTCCAAAGCCAGGGACCTGGCTTTGGGGGAAAGGGCCTGTTTGTGATTGGCCTCAATGGTTTTATACCCGGCAATACCCGGCAGGAATGCCTTGCGGCCTCCGGTAAAACCGGCAAAATAGTGGGGCTCCACGCTGCCGGTGGCAATAATTCTGTCCGCCGCAAAGAGGGCTTTGTTAAGCAGCATGGGTGTACCGTTTCTGGTAACACCGATATCCACCATATCTTTGTCACACCGGGCATCGTGGTGTATACACCGCCGGCGGAGTTTATCATAATGGCTCCCCAGGATTTGACGGTATTCGCTTTCCGTGGGAGCCCGGTGAGCGCCGGTGGCGGTAATAAGGGTAAGGCTTTCACCGCCCAGCCCGGCCTTTTCCACCAACGGGAGAAGGCCGGAAAGGATAAGCGCTGTGGGTGTGGGCCGGGTGGCATCGTTTACAATAACAAGGAGCCGTTTGCCGCCTTTTAAAAAAGCTTCCAATCCGGGGCCGTTCTGTTTTCCATCGGCCCCGTAGGGTTTTTCCAAAGCGCCGGCAAGTTTTTCCGCCGCCGTTCCTGTTGTGTTAAATTCATTGGGTTCGGCCACGGCGAGCAGATTCTCATCGGGGAATTCCAGCGGAAGCGTTTTTGTCAGGTACGGTACTGTCAGCTTCATGTTGGCGCCAGACTATTTCCGTACCGCTTCTACCGCAGCCTTAAGGGCCGCTTCCAGCATTTCCGGGGGCGCCTCTTTAATATGCCCCGCTTTTTTCATGTCAGAAACCAGAGCCCTGGCGGCGCTTATATCTTCCTTTGCACGCTTGTACACTTCGTCCCAGGAAAGTTTGATTCGGGCCACCCCTTCCTTAATCGCCTGCTGGGCCACATCGGCGGCTTCTACGGCAAACACCTCTGTTTCTTCCATGGTGGCGATAATGTTATCAGGGGTGATGCCCCGCTTCTCCGAAAAATCCGCAATGGAATGGGCACAGCGGATTGCCATGCCGTCGGTAATTTTCCGGGCCCGGACAAGGAGCGCCCCTTTAAGGATACCGGGGAAACACACCGAGTTGTTCACCTGGTTGGGAAAGTCTCCCCTTCCAGTTGCGACAATGCAGGCGCCTTCTTCTTTGGCGGCATAGGGCCAAATTTCCGGCACCGGGTTGGCGCAGACAAAAACAATTGCTTTCTCCGCCATGGACCTGATCCACTCACGTTTTACCGTATCCGGTCCGGGGGTGGAAAGGGCAATAAGCACATCGGCGCCCTTCATCGCTTCTTCCATGGTGGGAACGCGGCTGGGGTTGGTTTTTTCGCAGAGCTCCCATTTGCGGTAATTGCGCTTGTCGCCCTTGATATCTTCCCGGCCCAGGTGGAGCGATCCCTTGGTATCAAAGATCACCATCTTGGCGGGGTCCCCGCCGTCGCTCAGGATAAGCCGGGCGATGGTTGTGTTGGAAGCCCCTGCTCCCAAAAGTACGATCTTAACATCGCTTAACTTTTTGCCCGTAAGTTTTAATGCGTTTAACAAACCCGCCAGGGTAACGCAGGCGGTACCCTGGGCATCGTCGTGCCATACGGGAATATCGCAGGCTTCCCGCAGTTCGTCCAGCACCTTAAAACAGTTAGGCTGGCTGATATCTTCCAGGTTGACTGCGCCAAAACTATGCTGGGCCATCTTTACAAAGTCTATAATTTTGTCGGGATTGTTTTTGCCGTCGGGGCCTTTGGAATCCACACAGAGGGCCACCGCATCAACGCCCCCCAGGTACTTCATGATCATGGCCTTGCCTTCCATAACACCAAGGCCCCCCGGAGGAGTACAGTCGCCGTCACCAAGGACCCGGGTAGAATCGGACACCACCGCCACCAGGTTACCCCGGTTGGAAAGGGCAAAGGAACTGTCGTTATCGTCCCGAATCGTCGTGGAGACCTTTGACACACCGGGGGTATACCATACGTTAAACCAGGCAAGACCCGCAAGATCGCACCTGGGTACGGTCTGCATTTTCCCGCCGTAGAAACGGTGGGCCTCGGCGGAAAGGTTTTTCAAAAACAGGGTTTTTGCCTGGGCCTTTTGGTCCTCGGTAAAGTCCACAGGAAAAAGTTCGTTTAAATTTTTAAGAGCAGGATCAATCGTCATAGTTTACCTCCATTTGCCCAGACCCAGGTACTTGTTGGTTTCTGCGGTGGCCGATGCGGAATCGTTCTGCATCTTCATCACTGCGCGGATACCATCCATGGTTTCGGGGATCGTCACCGATTCCTGGGGTATGTTGATGGCATACATGATGTTGTCCCCCGATTCAACAATGCTGTCTTCCCAAAGTCCTATTTCGTACATATCCCCACGGGGGTTACCCAAGTCCCGGGCATAACGGAAGAAAGAAGCGTTTCCAAGGAAACCTTCGTCAATTGTTACCACCCGGATCCTGTTGTGGGTTTTAAACGCTTCCAGCGCCATGTCCCTGGTAATTTTTTTACCGCCCTTACCGTGGGCTACCACGGTGATAATGTGGCCGTGGGTTACCGGGGTATGGACCAAAATGCCCGTTGCTTCCACATGGGGCATGATCGTCATCAGGTCCAGCGCCTGGTGGCTGGGGGCCTTGTCCATTTGCAGGGCGTTAGTCAGTCCCCGGTGGTAATCCCCGGGATCCGCCACCCGGCGGATAATGGTAATGGCTACCCGGTCAACACCGTACTTCCGGTCCAGGCAGTCCACCGAACGGATAAGCCCCGTGGTATTGCAGCTGGTAAGCTTAAGGTACTTTACCCCCAGGCCTTTTTCATAGTTAGCATAACCGTGGAAGAATACATCGGCCACGGAATTTTTTTCGCCGCCCTGGAAGATTGCCCGTACCCCGGCTTTTTCGTAGAGCTCCTTGTTTTTAGCGCCCACGCCGCCGGGAGAAGAATCGAGCATCACATCCACTTTGCCGATAAGATCCCCAAAACTTCCCTTATAGGGAATTTTTGCTGCATCAAACTTTGCCTTGTCTGCCCCATCCACAAGATACAGATCGTAGGGCATACCCCGTTCTTTGAGGGCCTTGATCGAAAGGGTGGGCGCCAGGTCTGCAACCCCCACCAGTTCCATGTCTTTTTGCAGCGCCACGCCGTCTGCAAGCCGTTGTCCGATTACGCCGTATCCGGCGACTCCTACCTTTACCATTGCTGTCTCCTTCAAAAAAATTATCGTTTAATTTTTGATCCATGCCGCAGGGCCTTGACCACCGGCAGTTCATCTCCGGTAAGAAAACGGATAAGCGCTCCCCCGCCGGTACAAATATAACTTATGTCCTTTGTTTTGCCGAATTTTTTGGTGGCGGTGATGCTGTCGCCGCCGCCGATTACCGTGTAAGCCCCTGTATCACCCAGGGCATCCCAGATCATCCTGCTTCCCAATTCGGTGGCCGCTTCTTCAAAGACCCCCATGGGTCCGTTGACAAAAACCGTTTTGGCGGAACGGATCTGTTCCTGGTACCGCTTTGCCGTTTCTGTACCAATGTCAAGGACCAGAGCATCGGCGGGAATGCTGCCCAGTTTGTATTCGACCCGCTTACCGCCGGGGGACGCGGCAAAATCGCCGGGCATACTTATTTTATTCCGGTACTTTGCAAGCAGATCCTTTGCCGTATCCACCAAATCCGCGTAACCTTCTTTTTTAATAAAGGCCCTGGCGGGTTCGCCGATATCCTTGCCGTCCGCCCAAAGCAAAACCTCGCCCACAAGGCCGCCGGCAAGAACCATGTCCGCAACGCCGTCGCCAGTACCGCCAGAATTACGGCTGCCCAGAACGGCGTTCATCATAAGAAAAGCATCGCTGATTTTTGCTCCCCCCAAAACAAACACACAGGGACGAGCCGGTTTTTCCATGATACCCGAAATAACACAGAACTCTTCTTCAAAAAGACGGCCCATGGCGCTGGGAAGGATCTGCTCAAAACCGCAGAGAGACGGTTGATCCCGGTGGGATGCGGCAAAGGCATCGCAGACATACAAATCCGCCAGGGGAGCAAGCTTCCGTACAAGCAGGGTCTTGGCCTGTTCTTCGTGGGAAAGGAGCAGTTTTGTCTCAAAGAGGGTCTGTTCTTCCGAGACAAAACGTACGTTGTCCAAAAGGAGGATTTCGCCGCTTTTAAGAGCGGTGATTGCCCCCCTGGCCGCAGGGCCGCAGACATCGTCGATGAACCGCACTTCCTTTCCCAAAAGACCGCTTAACACCTTTGCGTGGGGCTCGGTGGTCCAGAAATTTTTATACTCAATGTCGCTCCCCTGATGGGCCAGAAGAACCAGCTTTGCCCCCTTGCCGGAAAGTTCCTTTAGGGTGGGGATACAGGCTTCTATGCGGGTAGTGTCCTTAAGGGTTCCCGCCGCCTTGTCCACCGGCTGGTTTATGTCCACCCGGCACAGTACGGTTTTACCGTTCACCTCAATATCGTCAAGGGTGTTGATTCCAAATCTCATGATGTTCCTTTAAATCTTTGCCTTATCCCTGATGTAAGACCGGGCTTTGATTGCGTATTCCAGGGGATTAGCCTTGGCGGGATCCTGTTCGGCTTCTACCACCATCCAGCCGGAATACTTTGCTTTTTTCAAAACATCGAATACGGGGGTAAAATCCACACAACCATCGCCGGGTACGGTGAATACGCCGGACTTGACTGCCGTGAGGAAGGACCATTTTTCTTTTACCGCCTGTTTACGGATTGCGGGCCGCATATCTTTTAAGTGTACATGACCAATCCGTTTAACCCATTTGTTAAGTACCGCCAGGTGATCTTCCCCGGCAAAAACCATGTGGCCCGTATCGTAGAGCAGCCCCAGCAGTTTGGGATCGGTATTCTCCATAAGGCGGTCTATTTCTTCCGCACTTTGAACCCCGGTTCCCATGTGATGGTGATAGGTCAGCTTCATTCCTTTTTTTCCCGCCAAGACGCCAAGTTTGTTAAGCCCCTCGCAGAGCTGTTTCCATTCATCAGCGGTGAACACCGGCTTGGCATCAAACACCGGTTTGGGTTGGCCCTGAATAGAATGTCCCTGTTCGGCGGCGCCGATTACCCTGGCTCCCACGGCATACAAAAAATCCCGGTGTTTAATAAATTCTTTTTCCACTTCCTTGTAGGGTTTGGTGGTAAGAAACGAACTGAACCACGCATTACAGATTGTCAGCCCCCGTAATTGCAGGGCCTTGTTCAGTATCTTTGGATCCTTGGGGTATTTGTTCCCCACTTCGCTGCCGGTAAATCCCGCCAGGGCCATTTCGCTTACGCACTGTTCAAAGGGAATTTCCCCGCCCAGTTCGGGAAGATCGTCGTTGGTCCAGCCGATGGGGGCTATTGCCAGTTGAATGGCGGACTTTGCCGTCGGTTTTGCCGCGGACTTTATCGCGGACTTTGCCGCCGGTTTTGGTTTTGCCGCGGACTTTGCCGTTGGTTTTGCTTTTGCCGCCGGTTTTGCTTTTGCTGCTGGTTTTGCCATTACGTTACTCCTTACGCTAAAATTGTCTGGCCCTGGCGGTTTCTTCTGCCATGGCCCTGGCCGCTTTTTCCACTTCCGGATTGGTTGACACCTGGGCGGTACCAACCCGCCACCAGTTTTCATACCCCTTGGTCATGGTTTTGGCGCTTACCTTTACATCGATTACCACGGGTTTTTTGGAAGCCAGCGCTTCCTTGACGGCGGCGCTTAGTTCTTCCGGCGTCCGTGCCCGAAGCCCCAGAGCGCCCCAGCTTTCGCCGTTTTTGGCATAATCCACTTCCACGGAATTTCCTGCCAGCTGTCCCGACCCGTCTCTGGTTTTCCATTCATTGCCAAAGTGGTCAATACCCTGGCTGCCCTGAAGATTATCAATACAGTGGAACCCGGCATTATCCAGCACCACCACGATGATCTTTTTTCCTTCCTGGACCGCTGTTAGGAGTTCCGAATGGAGCATGGCATAAGCGCCGTCTCCGATAATCGTTACCACTTCTTTTTCAGGCCGGGCAATCTTGGCCCCCAGGGCGGCGGCTACTTCGTAACCCATGCAGGAAAAAGCATATTCCATGTGGTAGGTATCCGTTACCCGGACCCGCCAAACCCGCTGCATATCCGAAGGAATGGAACCGGAACCGGAAACTACAACGGTGTCTTTGGGAAGAAGCCTGTCGTTAAGTTCCCCCAATACCCGTGCCTGGGAAAGGAGCGGTTTACCGTCCGCCGCCGGCGGGGCATTCTCGTTGTAGAGCCGGTCCACTTCGGCATTCCATTCATCCTTGACGGCTTTGATTTTATCTCCCCACTGGGATGTATAACCCGCCGCTGCTTTGGTAAGCGCTTCCAGCATTAGTTTTGCGTCTGCGATGATCGGCTCTCCGTTCATTTTGTATGCATCAAACGAAGCGACATTGATTCCCAGGATTTTACAGTCCGGGTTTTGGAAGAGCCACTTGGAACAGGTGGTAAAATCGCCAAGCCTGGTTCCTGCGGCGATGATAAGATCCGCTTCCTTGGCAAGCCGGTTGGCCGCCAAGGTTCCGGTGGTACCAATGCCGGAAAGGTTATAATCATTATCCCAAAGTATCGTACCCTTGCCCCCCTGGGTTTCGGCAAAGGGAATGTGGAAACTTTTGCAGAATTGTTCCAGCGCTTCTCCCGCACAGGAATAGCGGACACCGCCGCCAGAGATCACCAGCGGTTTTTTGGCGGCCCTAAGCAGTGCCGCGGCCCGGTTAATCTGCCCCGCCGTGGGGATACGCCGCTCAATGTGGTGGACCCGCTTGGTTAGGAATTCTTCCGGGTAATCATAGGCTTCCCCCTGCACATCCTGGGGAAGGCTCACCGTCACCGCGCCGGTATCGGCGGGGTCGGTGAGTACCCGGAAGGCGTTGATAAACGCCGTTATTAACTGTTCCGGCCGCTGGACCCGGTCCCAGTAACGGCTTACCGCACGGAAGGAATCGCTGGCGGTATTGGTATAATCTGCGGGGGTTTCGATCTGCTGTAATACCGGGTCCGGCTGGCGGCAGGCAAAGGCGTCGGAAGGGAGGAACAACACGGGGATATGATTCGCCGTTGCCGTTGCAGCGGCGGTTACCATGTTAAGCGCCCCGGGTCCGATGGAGGAACAGGCCGCCATCATTTTGAGGCGATTGTGCTGTTTTGCAAAGCCGATGGCGGCATGGCCCGCCCCCTGTTCATTTTTGGCCTGGTAAAAACGCAGCGATGTTGTACCCGCCGCCAGGGCCTCGCCCAGGCCAACCACCACGCCGTGGCCAAAAATGCCAAAGACCCCTTCGACAAATTTTATTTCTTTGCCGTCGTATTCCACATACTGGTTATCCAGAAACCGCAGGGCGGCCTGGGCCATAGTTAATCGTACCGTCTTTCCCATAAATCATTTCTCCTTAGCAAGTGTAAAGTTTGCAAAAACTTTACCGTGTAAAAAAGCTTAGCTTTTTTTACACGGCGCCCAAATTTTATTTTCGTCCCCCATCACCCACTTGTGGTCTTCTATAAAGACCGGGGTGTTGGTGGCGGGCCCGTAGTGGGCGCCGTCTATGTGGCGGATTATCCAGAGGTACCACATGGCATAACCCGGAGCAGTTACCTGGGGATGTACTTCCCCTTCCCGGATAAGGATCGTGTCCTTGTCCCGGATGATATAGGGGGTATCCCCAATGGCGGTAAGGCCAAAGCCCTGTCCGGGCAAAAACCGGTAATGGTAAATTTCCGGCTGGGGATGGTGGTGGGGCGGATAACTGGACCATTTACCGGGAACTCCAATCACCTCGCCAATTACCAGGTTTGACTCGCTCCGGTTGGTATCGTCAAAACAGGTCCGCACAATCCGGGTGGAGGTTTCCCGCATGGTCCCTTCCCCCCGGAATTCGCTGCGGCATTCTTCGGGGGTAAAGAGCCGGGGGGCGAATTTTTTGGGGTTGTCCGTGGCCGCATAGTACCATTCCGCCCCGTCCTTCCCGGCCTTAATGGATACGGTACTTCCCGCAGGAACCGAAAGGCACCAGGGGGAATGATCAAACAGATCCGGCCGGGAAACTGTTTTTTTTTCCGATCCGGCTCCGCTGACGGTCCAGCTGATTTCCGCGCTGCCCTGCGCCAAAAGCCAGCACTGTTCATCGGTATCGCTGGAGGTTTCCCAGCCGTCGTTGGGCAGGAGTTTTACCACGCCAAAGTCCATCAACATATCTGCGGTGGCCCCGCTCCGGGGTACCAGCGGCGTATAACCGCGTATAAAGGGCGGTTTGTGGGGTATCTGCATCACTTTTTCCTTAATAGGCCTTGCGGATTTCTTCCACGCTAACGGGCCGCTTTTCCTTGAGGGATTTTCCCGCCGCCAGGGCAGCATACATATCTTCAAGGCCGTCTTCACCGGAAACCGCCACGGGTTTGTTGTTCTTTACCGCATCAATAAACGAAATCATTTCATCGATAAAGGCCTGTTTGTACCGTTCCAGGAAAAAGTACAGGGGTTTTTCACCAATAACCTGTTTTTCGTTGAAAAGCCGTACCGTATTGGGGGTGTCGTTTTCCGCCTGGGCCGCCCCTTTGGAACCGAAGACTTCTACCCGCTGGTCGTAACCGTAAACCGCCTTGCGGGAATTATCGATAACACCGATGGCGCCGTTTTCAAAGCGCAGTGTTACAAGGGCGGTATCCACATCCCCGGCCTTGCCGATTTCCGGGTCCACCAGTACCGCCCCGGCGGCGTACACTTCGGTAATACCCGAACCCGCCTGGAAGCGGGCCATGTCAAAGTCGTGGATCGCCATGTCGATGAATATGCCACCGGAAACCGCCACATACGCCGGGGGGGGCGGAGCGGGGTCCCGTGAAGTAATCTTGACTATCTGGACATCGCCGATTTCGCCCGCCAGGGTATATTCCCGGATTCGGGCAAAGTTATGGTCAAAACGGCGGTTAAAACCAATTTGCAGTTTAACCCCGGCCTTTTTTGCCGCCGCCAGGGCTTCTTTAACCTTGGGAACGCTCAAGTCGATGGGTTTTTCGCAGAAAATCTGCTTTTTTGCCTCCGCAGCGGCAATAACAAAGTCCGCATGGGTATCGGTGGAACTGCAAATAACAAGCGCTTCTATAGAAGGATCTTTCAATAAATCGCCGGGATCCCTGGAAACTATCCGGGCCCCCAGGTTTTTGGCCCAGCTTTCCTGTTCCGCCGTCAGCTTTATATCCGCAATTCCTTCCAGAGATGCCTGGGGTATAAAGCGGGCAATATTTTCCGCATGAATCTTTCCAATCCGCCCGGCCCCAATAATGCCGGTTTTTAAGGTATCCGCCATACATAACTCCTTTATTAACACGAAGTGTTAATGATAATTCCTATACTGAAAACGTTTTTAGTCTACTCCTTAGTATAATCATACCGGCGTAACTTTGTAAAGGGGAATTTTATTTTTTTATACAAATTTATTCTACTGCTAATTCTTTATAATACAAAGAATTAGAAAATTCTCTCTTTTTTTTGAAAATTGCTTGACAAGTTTCAGGATTCGTACTATTCTTAATAGGAAAACGTTTGCAGCCAATATGCCTGTCCGTATGGAACCAGAGCCTATTGGAGAAAAATTCTCAGGAGGAATGTATGAAAAGAACGCTTTTTACGGCAGCCGCGGTAATCCTGCTTGCGGTGGGGCTTATTTCCTGTCAGGGGAAGCCCAAGGCGAATATCGTCGGGTATGTATGTACCAACTTCAACGATACTTTCCAGGGTTACATCATGGAACAGTTCAGGGGCTACTTTGCCGATAAAGACGGCTTCCAGCTTGAATTCCAGGATGCCCAGGAAGATGTGGTAAAACAGCAGGACCATGTAAATAACCTTATCGCCATGGGCGCCAAAGCCCTGGTAGTGGTTCCCGTTAACACCAGCGCCATGGCGCCTATTACCAAGGCCGCCCAGGATGCAAAGATCCCCCTGGTATATGTCAACCGGAATCCCTTTGGCGATTCAAATCCCCCTGCGGGCGTATATTATGTCGGTTCCCAGGAAATTGTTGCCGGCCAGCTCCAGGCAGAAGCCGTTGGCAAGCTGCTTAACGGTCAAGGCGGCGTTTGTATCCTTATCGGTAAACTCGATAATGAAGGGGCCATTCTCCGTACCAAGGGTAACGAAGATACCTTTGCCGCCCAATTCCCCAACATCAAAGTACTGGCCACACAGGCCGGCGACTGGCAGCGGGATCAGGGCATGAGCATCTCCGAAAACTGGATTACCACCTATGGCAGCGGCCTGAATGCTATTCTGGGCAACAACGATGAAATGGCCCTGGGCGCAGTGGAAGCCACCAAAGCCGCCGGACGTTCCGACATCATTGTTATGGGTGTTGATGCCATTCCCGATGCCCTTGCGGCGGTCGGCAACGGCAGTCTTGCCGCATCGGTCTTACAGGATGCCGCCGGTCAGGGACGGGGCGCCGCAGATGCAGCCTTCAAGGCGCTGAGCGGTCAGACTCCCAGCCCCATCACCTGGGTTCCCTTTGTGCTTATCGACAAGAGCAATCTGTCCCAGTATCAGTAAACCATAACGAGCTGCGGGAAGTCCCCTTTTATTGGGGACTTCCTTTTAAGGGAGTGTTGAGGTGAGCGAATATCTTCTTGAAATGAAAAACATAAAAAAGGTTTTTCCCGGTGTCTTGGCTCTTAACGGGGTTGATCTCCATGTACGGCCTGGAGAGATACACGCCCTTATAGGAGAAAACGGCGCAGGAAAATCCACGTTAATGAAGTGCATTGCGGGGATTTACCGGCCTACCAGCGGGGAAATTATTTTTGACGGAACGGTCCAGGGGGCCTACAACCCTTCGGAAGCCCTGGCCATGGGTATTTCCATGATACACCAGGAACTTTCCCCGGTACTGCACCGGCCCATCATGGAAAATGTCTGGCTTGGACGGGAGCCCCTCTCCAGATTCGGCCTGATAGATCACAAGAAAATGCATGCCCAAACAAAGGAAGTGCTTAAAGAGATAGAACTGGAGGAAGATCCCGCTTCTCTTATGGCAAGCCTCACGGTGGCAAAAATGCAGATGGTGGAAATTGCCAAAGCGGTTTCCTACAATTCAAAATTGATCATCATGGATGAGCCTACTTCGTCCCTGACAGAAAAAGAAATCAAACAGCTCTTTACGATTATGCGTAAGCTTAAATCCCAGGGAAAGAGCATTATTTTTATATCCCATAAACTGGACGAGATTTACGAGATTACCGACTGTGTTACAGTTTACCGGGACGGTAACTTTATTGGCTCGGAAAAAACTGCCAACCTTAAGGTGGACAAGCTTATCAACATGATGGTGGGCCGTGATGTAAAAGAAATGTTCCCAAAAACACCCTGCCCCATCGGCGAAGTAAAGCTGGAAGTAAAGAACCTTTCCAACCGCAAGTACTTTAAGGACGTATCATTTACCGTCCGCCGGGGAGAGATACTGGGTGTGGCAGGGCTGGTGGGAGCCGGCCGTACCGAAGTGGTGGAGACAATTTTTGCCATGCGGCCCAGAACATCGGGAGAAGTTTTTATTGACGGCAAAAAGATCGATATTAAAAGCCCCGCCGATGCCATTAAAAACGGCATGGCATGGCTTACCGAGGACCGCCGCGGTTCGGGGATCTTCCCCATGCTGGCGGTACGGCTTAATATTGCCATCGCCACCATTCCCAAATTCCTTAACTGGATGGGGATTATCAAAGAAACCCAGCTTAACAAAAGCTGTGCCGACTTTGTAAAAAAAATCCAGGTTAAAACGCCAAGCCTCGATCAGCATGTAGAAAATTTAAGCGGCGGCAACCAGCAAAAAGTACTGGTAGCCCGCTGGCTTATGACCAATCCGGACATCCTTTTTGTGGACGAGCCGACCCGGGGCATTGATGTGGGAACCAAGTCGGAAATTCACCGGCTTATTTCCAACCTGGCCGGAGAAGGCAAATCCATTGTTATGATCTCTTCCGAGCTGCCCGAGGTTATGGGCATGAGCGACCGGATTATGGTTATGCACCAGGGAAAGGTAACGGGTATTGTGGAAAATACCAAAGACCTGACCCAGGAAGAACTGATGTCCTATGCCACCAACACCGTGGCGGAATACAAGAAATCCAAAGGAGGAAAGTAATGGCTTTTAACAGCACCGTTGTACGGAATTCCATGAGGAAATATGGCATTGCCATTGTACTGGTTTTAATGATCATTCTGCTCAGCATTATCCGGCCCACGTTCCGGAATCCTACCAATATTTTTAACGTCCTTACCCAGGGCTGTATTTTTGGGATCATGGCTTTGGGAATGACCTTTGTAATTATCTCCAAGGGAATTGATCTTTCCGTTGGTTCGGTCCTTGCCTTTTCCGGCGTTGTAGCCGCTTCCTTTGGGCAGGTTTCCGAGGCCACGGAAAAATATTTTCCCAATATGCCGGTACTTCCGGTAATTGTTCCCATTCTAATTGCATTGGCCATAGGCGCGGCCTGCGGTTTTATCAATGGCGCGCTTATCGCTAAAACCAAGATACCCGCTTTTATTGCCACGCTGGGTATGCTTACCATAGCCCGGGGTTTTGCCCTTATCTATACATCAGGACGGCCGGTTAGTAACCTGGTTCCTTCCCTTACCTTCCTGGGCGGAAAACTTTTTAATACCATCCCCGTACCGGTAATCATCTACTTTGTGATGATTGTGTTTTGCCATATTTTACTCAACAAAACCCGGTTTGGAAAAAACACCTACGCCATTGGGGGAAATATTACTGCCGCCGAAGTATCGGGGGTTAATGTTTCCAAGTACCTCATTTTGATCTATACCTTCTGCGGGCTCCTTGCAGGCCTGGCGGCAGTGGTATTTGCCGGCCGGGTAGGCAGTGTACACCCCGGCGCCGCAGACGGTTATGAACTTACTGCCATTGCTTCTACCACCATTGGGGGAACTTCCCATTCCGGCGGCATTGGTACCATTACGGGGGCCTTTATCGGCGCCATGGTGCTGGCGGTACTGCGGAACGGTTTTACCCTGCTTGGAGTAAACGCCTACTGGCAAAAGGTCGCCGAAGGTTTGATCATCGTAGTGGCGGTTATTATCGACATGCGTAAGAATGCCAAGCGGGATTAAGCTCAAATCCTAAACAAGGAAGGGTACATGAACAAGGTCAGAATAGGTTCGGTAGGACTGGGACGTTTGGGTCTCCAGCATGCGGTAAATATAACCGGTAGAATTCAAAATGCCGAACTTTCTGCCCTTTGTGATGTAGATGAGGTAAAACTTAAAGAGGCGGCGGACAAACTTGCCGTGCCGCACCGTTTTACCACCTACGAAGATCTTATTGCCTGTAAGGACATAGATGCGGTGGTCCTGGTTTCTCCATCGGCGCTGCATACCAAACAAATAGCCGCCGCCATGGCCGCAGGAAAACACGTTTTTTCCGAAAAACCCCTGGGGACCACCGTGGCGGAATGTTTGGAAGCGGAAAAGGCCGTGGAGGCCCATCCGGAACTGGTGTTTATGCTGGGTTTTATGCGGCGTTTTGACGAATCCTACAAATATGCCCACAGCAAAGTAAGGGCCGGAGAAATCGGGAAGCCCGTGTTGTTCCGGTCCTACAGCCAGGATCCGGAAAAATATATATCCGGGGCCATAAGCTTTGCTCCCCATTCGGGGGGCCAGTTCCTGGACATGGCGGTCCATGATATAGACCTGGCCAGGTGGTTTACCGGGTCGGAACCGGAAACGGTTTATGCCATAGGGGGCTGTTATGCCCACCCGGAATTTGCCGCCTCAAAAGACGGGGACAATGTTTCCTGCCTTATGAAATTTAAAAATGACTGCATGGTTTTTCTTTTTGCGGGCCGCACCGCCCCCCATGGTTACAATGTGGAAACGGAAATTATCGGCACCAGGGGAATACTCCGCATTGCTTCGGTACCCCAGAAAAATCTGGTGGAAGTGCTGGACAGCCACGGAGTACGCCGGGAATGCAGTGAAAATTTCCTTGAACGTTTTGACACTGCCTATGTAAACGAAATGCAGGAATTTGTGGACTGCATCATTCAGGGTAAAAAACCGGAAGTAACCGTGTACGACGGCAAGCGGGTCTCGGAAATTGCCTATACCTGCAAATCTGCGTTTGAATCCGGGGAACTGATTAAATTTTAAAACTCAAGGAATAAGGTAAAGCTGTACTCGTGGACCGGAGGGACACATGGTCAACATAAAAGATATTGCCCGGCAGGCGGGTATGTCGCCATCCACCGTTTCCCGGGTAGTTAACGGCAAAAAACACGTCAATTCCGAAAAGCGGGAACAGATACTTAAACTTATTGAGCAAACGGGTTATGTGCCAAATAAAGCAGCCCGCAGCATGGTGCTTAAACGAAGTTTTACCGTGGGCATCGTTATTCCCGATACCTTTAATATGTTCCAGCGTCAGCTCTTCTCCATTATAGAACGGCACCTGGAATCTTTTGGTTACCATACGCTGTTTTTCTTTGTCAAGTTTGACGACCAGAGCGAAGAACACTGTTTGGCCCGGCTTAAGGCGGAACACCTGGACGGGGTAATCATGATCCATGAAGTAAAAAATCCCCTCTTCTACGAATACCTAAGCGGAGCGGGGCTGCCGGCGGTAACAACGACATTTCATTTTCCGGGGCTGCCGGCAATTCATGTAAACGAAGAACAGGCTTCCAAGGATGCAGTAAATCACCTTATCAGCCTGGGCCACCGGCGGATTATGATGATTTCAGGCGATGGTTTTACCTTTGGCCGCCAGCGGGCGGAAGGTTTTTTCCAGGCCCTGGCAGAGGCGGACATAAGCTGGAATGAAAACCGGATAGTCTTTGTCCGCCACTATACCCCGGAATTCGGCATGTACGGCATGAGGGAATTACTGCTTAGGGAAGCAAAAGCCGCGGAACGTTTTACCGCCCTTTTTGCCGCCACCGACGAGCTTGCCATCGGCGCCATCCGGGTACTGGAGGATGAAGGAATCCGGGTACCCGGGGATGTTTCGGTGGTGGGTTTTGACGACATCGACATTGCCAAATACATGACCCCCCGGCTTACCACCATCTGCCAGCCCCTGACGGAGATTGGCGAAAAAACCGCCCAGGCGCTGCACCGTCAGATTACCGGAAACCATCCCGCTTTTGGTGAACCGGGGGAACAGATACTGCCCTACAAACTGGTTATCCGGGAATCTACCCGGAGCCGTTCCTGATTGCCACAAAACCGCCGCCGTGTTATACTATAATTGTTATGAAACCTCTTTTACCGTGGAAGTTTTTTCCGGTTTTACTCTTTTTTGCCCTCCCTGTTGTTTCCGCTTTTACCCAAAGTGCGGCGGGTCTTTCTATTACCGTGGAAGAAAACGATGGTAAACTAACCATTATCAAATGCAAGGGCTTTGTTAAAGAAGTGGTAATTCCCCCGGAAATCAACGGTATGCCCGTAACGGCCATTGGCGATTATGCCTTTGCCAAGCGGGATATCACCATGGTTACCATACCAGAAAGTGTTACTTCCATTGGCAAAGGAGCTTTTTCGGACAACAAGTTAACAGAGATAGTCATAGGCGACAATGTTACTTCGCTGGGCATGGGAGCCTTTTCCTTTAACCAGCTGGTTAAAGTAACCATAGGCCGGGGCATCACTTCCATTCCCCGGGGCTGCTTTCAGGTAAATCTTCTGCGGACCGTGGAAATTCCTGCCGCTGTTACCGCCATTGGGGACTATGCTTTTTTTGGCAACCGCCTTACAGGTATCACCATACCCGCCGGTCTTAACTCCATTGGGGAAGGGGCTTTTTCGGGAAACAACATCACCCTGCTTACCATCGGCGCCGGGGTTGCCAAAATTGGCGACGGCGCCTTTTACAATAACGACCTTAACCGCATCACCATACCCGGCGGGCTTGCAGAAGTGGGCAGACGGGCCTTTAACAACAAACCAAAGAACAACAGTTTTAGCACCCGGGTAAATTATTACGATACCCAGGAAAAGCTGCTTTTTTCTACCGATGCAAGTTTTGATACTTACTACAATTCCCAGGGAAAAAAAAGCGGAACCTATATCTATGCCGACGGAGCCTGGAAGCTCGGCACATAACAGTACCTTAAACGATAGATCACGGAGAACCCATGATAGTAATGAAATTCGGCGGCAGTTCGGTTGCCGGGGCAGAACGGATACGAAACATCGCAGAAATTGTTAAAGATCAAATCGACCGGAAGCCCGTATTGGTTCTTTCCGCCATGGGAGACACCACCGATTATCTCCTGGAAGCTGCCGAAAGGGCTCTTAAAACCGGCTTTGTCTCCATCGAAAAGATCGAGGACCTGCACCTTAAGGCTATAGCCGATCTGGAACTGGGGGCCGTTCTGCAAAAGGAAATTAAAACCCTCTTTTGGGAATTGGGCAGCCTTCTTACGGGTATTTCCCTTACCAAAGAATTAACCGGCAGAACCAGGGATTGTCTTGTATCCTTTGGGGAACGAATGTCGGTGCGTATAAGCGCCGCATATCTTCGTACAATAAAGATTAAAGCCCGGGCGGCGGACGCATGGGATGTGGGTTTTATTTCTGATTCGGAATTCGGCCAGGCAGAACTGCGTAACGAAAGCTGGGTCCGCATCTCCGCTTCTATCCGCACAATTATTGCAGAAGGAATACTCCCGGTGGTAACGGGTTTTATTGCCAAAGATGAAAACGGCAACATCACCACCCTGGGCCGGGGCGGGTCGGATCTATCCGCTACGCTTATCGCCGCGGCCTGCAAAGCAGAAGAAGTCCAGGTATGGAAAGATGTGGACGGCATCATGAGCGCCGACCCCCGGCTGGTAAGCGCCGCCAGGCCGGTAGAAATGGTTACCTACGATGAAGCGGCGGAACTGGCCTACTTCGGCGCCCAGGTACTTCACCCCAGGGCCATGCAGCCCTGCATGAAAACCGGCATCCCTGTACTGGTAAAAAATTCGTTCAACCCAAGCGCGCCGGGAACCCGCATTGAGGCAGGGCCGGACAAAAATACTCCCCTAATCCGGGCAATCACCAGCAGAAAAAACGTTACCCTGGTGGACATTGTTTCTACCCGTATGCTCGGCCAAATTGGCTTTCTTGCCAGGGTTTTTGCAGCCTTTGCCAAAAACGGCATCTCCATTGACATGGTAGCCACCAGCGAAGTGTCGGTGTCCCTTACCCTGGATGCGGAACGGGACCTAAGCTCGTTATGCCGGGAACTCTCTGAATATGCCGCCGTGGAAGTAAAAACCGGCAAAGCCATTGTAACGGTCATTGGCGATGTACGCCGTTCTTCGGAGATCCTCCACGAAGCCTTTGGCATTTGCCGCAGGTCGAACATCCAGGTACAGATGATTTCCCAGGGAGCCAGCAAGGTTAACATCAGCTTTATTGTTAACGATAAAGAAGCGGACAACGTTGTAGAGGAACTGCACCGTTTTTTCTTTGAGGCCTGCGAAAAAACCGCCAAAGGAAAGGAAAAAAAATGAAAATTGGCATCATCGGTTATGGAAAAATGGGAAAAATGGTGGAACAGGCGGCGCTTTCTCGGGGCCACCAGATTGCGGTGGTAATCGATCCTATGGTTAACGATACATGGTCCGCCTCGGGCGCCGCCGTATCCCAAACCTTTTCTGCCGAAACTGCCGCCGATGTGTTTATTGAATTTACCCAGCCCGAAACGGCGCCGGGAAACATTAGCGCCGTTACAAGGGCAGGAATTCCCCTGGTAAGCGGATCCACCGGCTGGTACGAAAAACTTCCCGCTATAAGAAGCGCCATTGAACAAGCAGGCGCTTCATTTCTTTGGTCGTCGAATTTTTCCCTGGGGGTAAATCTTTTTTACCGCATTGCCGCCTATGCGGCAAAACTGGCGGACCCTTTTGCCGAGTACGATGTGGGAGGTTTGGAAGTTCATCACAATAAAAAATCCGACAGCCCTTCGGGAACTGCCCAGACCTTGATGGAACAGGTGCTTGCTTCCATGAAACGTAAAACCCGGGTCTTGTGGGAAGCCCCGTTACACAACATGGAAGCGGATACTATCAACTTTGCCAGCCTCCGTTATGGGACAGTTCCCGGCACACATTCCCTTTTTTTTGATTCCCCCGCAGATACCATCGAAATAAGCCACACCGCCCGGGGCAGAGAAGGTTTTGCCGCCGGAGCGCTGGCTGCCGCTGAATGGCTGCTCCGTTCCGGTCCGGGACAACAAGCCGGAGAAGCGCGCCGGGGTATCTTTACCATGGACGATGTGCTGGAAACCAAGTAAGATCGATAAACCAATAAGGAGACCGATGATGAGTACACTATTCCGAGGAGCCTATACTGCCCTTGTTACCCCAATGAAAGAAAACGGCGATGTGGACTATGACGGATTCCGGCAGCTTATCAATTTCCAGATAGACGAGGGAATCGACGGCCTTGTACCGCTGGGTACCACCGGCGAAACTCCCACCCTGGACGACGGCGAAGAAGAAAAACTCATCAAAATTGCCGTAGAAGAAACCGCCGGACGGGTTCCGCTGATTGTCGGCGCCGGCTCCAATTCAACCCGGCACATGGAAACCTATGTAAAACGGGCCCGGGACCTGGGGGCAGACGCCGCCCTGGTGGTAACTCCCTACTACAACAAACCCAACGATTCGGGTCTTATCAAACACTTTGAAATTGCAGCTTCGGCGGGACTTCCTATTATTATTTATAATATTGTCGGCCGTACCGGGCGGAACATCCCCGCCCCGCTTATGGAAAAACTTGCGGAAATTCCCGGCATAAGCGGTGTCAAAGAATCTTCCGGCGACATTGGCCAAATGGGCGACATTATAGACCGCATAGCCCGCAGGCGAAAAAATACCGGTAACCCATTTTGGGTGCTTTCCGGTGACGACAGTTTTACCCTGCCTCTTTTGGCCATGGGCGGGGACGGCCTTGTTTCGGTTATCTCTAACCTGGTTCCCAAAAAAGTAAAGACCCTGGTTAGCTGCTGCCTTGAGGGTGATTTTGAAAATGCCCGGCAGTTATACTATGAACTGCTCCCCTTAATGAAAAACGCCTTTATCGAAACCAACCCGGTTCCAATAAAGGCGGCCATGAATTGGGCAGGGCTTCCTGCCGGGCCGGTACGGCTTCCGCTGGGGCCCCTTTCGGTATCAAACGAAGCGGTATTGCGAAAGATTATTCCAGCATTGCAATAGCCCGGATTGGAGACCCGTCCCGCCCTTCCAGTTTTAACGGCAGGGAAAAAAAGGTAAACACCGTATCCAGGGGAAGCTGTTCCATATTGGCAAGCCCTTCTACAATAACAATTTTTGCCCCCAGCATCTTTACATGGACATACTTCCAGTCATAACCATTGGGGGTAGGCATATCCATACCCACAAGTCCTACGTTTTTTTCCACAAACCAGTCCGCCAGTTCTTTGGACACATAGGGAAAACCGGAAAAAAATGCCGCATCGGGAAACTTTTTATCCCAGCCGGTATGGAGCAGTACAGCAGTTCCCTGGGTAATGTACTTTTCAACGGGCTTTATATCTTCCGGGGTAATGGGACTATCGGGTTTTTTTGCCGTCAGGTCCAGCCGCACCGCTTTAACCACAAGCCGTTCCAGGGGAATTTTGTCGATGGTTTCGCCGTCATTGTAAAAATGCCTTTGGGCGTCCATGTGGGTTCCCTGGTGGAGAGAGGTGATAAGCCGGGAAAGATTATAACCCAGCGTTTCCAGCGTACAGTGCCAGCTGATGCTCAGTTTGGGATCCATGGGCATGGTAGGGGCTCCGTCAAACATTGGAGCAGTAAGATCTATCAGTTTACTCATGTTTTTTCTCCTTTATGCGCTGTCGCATAGGTTTATGCGCTGCCGGCAAAATTGGCGGTTTTACCCAGGCCTTCGGGGCCCATGGCAAGATAACCAGAATCGGCAAACAGATCGTGGCCGGTAATAACAGCGGCATCATCGCTTAAAAGATAAACCACGGCGGCGGCAATCTGGGAAGGCTCCTGCAGTTTCTGGAGCATGTGGTACTCTTCCCAGGCTTTGGGGGTACTTTCCCAGGTTTTGTCCGGCGTTGCTTTAAGGACCTCATCTGTTTTTACCCAGGCAGGGCTTATGCAGTTAACCCGGATATACGGAGCTAAATCCAGGGCAGCACAACGGATAAGCTGTTTTACCGCACCTTTGGCAGCATTATAGGTCCAGCGCAGGGGCTGGGAAATATGGCCGGAGATACTGGACACGCAGACCACAGACCCTTCTTTCTTTTTGCGGTTTTTGGAAAATTCCGCAATCATCCGGGCATAGGCCGCAGGGCCCGCCATAAAAGTATGGGTCCAGTCTTCGTAGGTGGCATCCATAGCCTTGGCAGTAAAAGGAAAGGCATTGTTCACCAGAAAATCAAGTTCCCCAAAAAGGGCCCGCCCCTGGGAGATAAGTTTTTCCGGCACATCCTTTTCTTCCATGTCTGCAGCAGCAAAGTGAACATTGTTCCCGTATTTTTTTTGAAATTCTTCCAGGGCTGCCTTGCCGCTGGTTTCACTGCGGCCGCAAAAAAGAACCCGCACATCTTCTTCCAGAAGCCGCTCTACAATTGCCCTGCCTATGCCCCTGGAACCGCCTGTAACAATGGCGGCTTTTCCTTTTAAACCTTTCATGGTTACCCCCTAAAAAAACCACGGATCCCGGGTGTCCCCTAAAGGGGAACCCTACGGGGGTCCGTGGTTTTATTAAACAGTTTCGATACTAGTACACAAAGTCAGCCAGGTTGGTATTATCAAAGGTCTTGGGTTCTTCCAGGGCCATTACCCAACCATTGGACCGGATGGTGATACTGCCATACTTGCCGGCGTTAAAGCTGGCGCCGGGAGCGGGTTTAAAGGAACCGTTCTTCTCTTCCCAGCACATATACACCGCCAGGTACCCTTCTTTGGGAGGATCCCAAAGCTGGAATCCGGGGGAAGTACCATCTTCAACATACTGTTTCATTTCTGACGGAAGTCCAAGGCCGGTAACTTTTACCTTGTCTGCAACCTTGCGGGTCTGCACAACTTTGGTAGCAGCTGCAATACCTACCGTGGTGGGGCAAATAACGCCGCGCAGATCGGGGTATTTGTTAAGGAGCGCTTCCATTTCGGTGGTGGACTTTTCGGGTTGATCATCGCCGTATACCACGTCTACCAGTTTCATCTTGGCATACTTGGGATTAGCCAGGGCTTTTTTCATCCCTTCAATCCAGGTATTCTGGTCCGGAGCGCTGGTGGTAGCCGAAAGAATGGCAATTTCACCTTCATAGTTGATGTAGCCGCCCATAAGTTCAATCTGGGCATCGCCAATGGTGCCAAAGTCTACGGGCATAATCGCCGCATCCCGGTGACTTTCACTGCCGGGAATATCCTGGTTGATAATGTAAAGCCGTACCCCCGCTTTCCGGGCATCGTCCAGGGTAGCGTTAAGGGCGTCTTCGGAGTTGGCCGCCAGAAAAATGGCAAACGCCTTGTTCTGCACCGCCGCTTCAATGTACTCGATCTGATCGGTGGCTCCAGCTGAAGCAGGGCCGACATAGTAGTATTCAAACTTATCGGCGCCCAGTTCTGCAATTGCCTGTTCAAAACCCGAGCTTAGCGCATCAAAGTAGGGGTTTCCCAGGTTATTGGGAATAAAATAAATTTTGATCTTTCCGCTTCCCGTTGTATCCCCCGATCCCTTACAGGCCAGGAAAGCCATTGCCATGATAAGACACAGAGCAGCAAGCGCCAGTTTCTTCATCCTTTTCATCATTTCCTCCATCCTAAATTCAAGTTTTATCTCTACCAGGACATTAACAGCCCCGGTTATGACCACGTTACCGTACTGCTTTATTTATCTTTTAATTCCCGTAAAAGCGTACTGATATTGGGAATGATTATGGAAACAAGCAGTATCAATCCCATAAGCGCCATTTGGGCATCCGAAGTAATGTGGGCGGTAATAAGCCCCGTTCTAAGAATAATCACCAGGATCACCGCTATAAAGGTACCAAGGATACTGCCCCGGCCGCCGTTTATATCGGCCCCGCCAAGAAGTACCATGATTACCACTTCAATTTCTGTATTCAGGTTCATGTCGTAACGAACCAGAAGCAGCCGGGACATGGTAGCTATACCGGCTATGCTGGCAATAAGACCCGATGTAATAAAGAGGATCATCTTAACCATTTTTGTATTGATCCCCGAATGAATTGCCGCCTGTTCATTGGAACCAATGGAATAGATCATCCTGCCAAAACTGGTACGGTGAAGCACCAGGTAAAAAAGTACCGCAGCAATAATAAAGAACAACAGGGTTACGGAAAAACGGATATTACCTGTCTCAAAGACTACCCGCTTGTCGATGCTGTTAAACCACCGGGGGAATGCTCCCAGCCCTTTGTCGCCGATTAGTATCTGGGAAACGCCGCGGAAAAGGCTCATGGTACCAATGGTAACGATCATCGACGGCAGTTTAAGGAACGAAATAAGTACGCCGTTAAAGAAACCGCAGACAATGCCCGTAAGAAGGCCGCAGCCTATGGCCATACCCATGGGCATTCCCGCATGAAAAACCAGGGCTGTTATGGTGGCGGAACAACACATAACCGAGGGAACCGAAAGGTCGATCATGCCCGCTACAATAATAAAGGTCATGGAAAGGGCGGTTAAGCCCAGCTCTATGTACCTGGTGGAAGTCCGCAGAAAATAACCCAAATCCCTAAAACTTTCCGACATGATCATGCTGATAATCAGCACCACCACCAAAAGCACAAAAGGCACTGTCTCCTGCCGTTCCGAGAGCTTCTTGATATTCTTGTTCACCATCATGTTCTTTCCTTATGCCTGGGCCCGTGCTTTTAATTTCCGCTGGTCCCCGGTAATGGCCTGATCCAGGAGAAGGGCGATAACGATGATAAGCCCGTAACAGAAACGCTGCACCGTACCGGGAATACCTACGGTGGCGATTATGGTGTTTACCGTACCCAGGAGCAGGCAGCCCAGGAATACGCCCGGCACCGTTCCCTTGCCGCCGGATACGCTGACCCCGCCGATAATGGTGGCGGAGATTACCACAAATTCCAGGCCGTTACCGGTATTACTGGGATTTACATAACCAAACCGGGATGCCGACATAAGACCGGTAAGACCCGCAAGAAATCCGGTAATGGTAAAAATAAGGAATTCCGTTTTACGGCAGTCGATACCCCGCAGGTGGGCCCCTTCGCGGTTTGATCCCACAGCGTATACTTCCCGGCCAAAGTGGGAATACCGCAGCATAAAATAAAAAAATACCGCCGCCGCAAAAGAAAAAAGCACCATCCAGGGAAAAAGAAATTCCCCTATCCGCAGGCCTTCCTGAACGGGAATCTTAATTGCTTCGGGCATTTGGTCTCCCGTTACATGGGTGCCATGGGAGATAATAAAAGTAAAACCCCGGAAAGCGTTCATGGTTCCCAGGGTTACAATGATTGCGGGAATTTTTACATAGGATACAAGGAAACCGTTGAGGGCTCCGCAGAGGGTCCCAATCAGAATGCAGAGCGAAACTCCCAGCCACAGGGGTATGCCCGCATCCCGGAAAAGAATACCCACCACCATGGCGCTAAAGGCCACAAGGGATCCTATGGAAAGGTCAATATCCTTGACAATAACCACCATCATCATCCCCATGGCCATGGTAAGATTAAGGGGCATCCAAAGTACTACGCTGTTGATAATGTTGGGCAGCCGGGTAGAAAACAGATCCGGCTTGCTGATGCCGCTGATAACAAAAATAACAAGGATGATCCCCAGGGTAACAAGTTCTTTAATATTGGTGTTGATAAACCGTTTTAGACCGTTCATGAAGCGCTCCTCTGCCTGCCGGTGGAAGCGGCGGCCATGATCTTCTGGCTGTCCAGTTCGTCCCGGTTAAATTCGGCAGTTATATTGCCGTCGCACATGACATAGACCCGGTCGGAAAGCTGGAGTATTTCCGGCAGTTCCGAGGAAATCATCAATATTGCTTTGCCCTGTTTTGCCAGTTCATTGATTAGTTTGTACACTTCCATTTTGGCGCCCACGTCAATGCCCCGGGTAGGTTCGTCCAGGATCAGCACGTCCGATTCGGTAAGCAGCCATTTGGCAATTACCACCTTTTGCTGATTACCGCCGGAAAGCTCCTTAACCCGCTGGTCTCCGTCCCGCATTTTTATATTGAGGTACTTAACATACTGGCTTAAAAGTTCCTGTTCTTTTTTTGTCCGGACAAATCCAAAGCGGGAAGCAATTTTATGCAGAATGGCAAAGGTAATGTTGTACTTTATGCTGAATGCCACAAGCAGCCCCGTCCTGGCTCTGTCTTCGGATACCATGGCTATGCCGTTTTTCATGGCAATGGAAGGATTTTTTATAACGATCTTTTTTCCTTTAATAAAAATATCACCCGAAACGGCTGGCTGGGTGCCAAAGATAGCCGAAGCAACTTCGCTCCGGCCCGCACCCACAAGACCCGCCATGCCGACAATCTCTCCCCGCCGGATCTTGATGTTAATATCGTTATATTCGCCCGGAAGCGATAGAGCCCTGGTTTCCAGTAACACTTCCCCAATGGGAGCGCTTTCTTTAACAATCAGTTCCTTAAAGGAACGGTTGATCATCATATGAACAATCTTGTCCTGGTCCGCCTCTGCCCGGGGACATTCCCCCACCAAAGAACCGTCCCGAAGCACGGTGATCTTGTCGGAAATGTCAAGGATTTCATCAAGCCGGTGGCCGATAAATACCAGGGCTTTGCCCCGTTCTTTAAGCTGCCGGATCATGCCAAAGAGATTTTTTACTTCCCCGTGGGAAAGGGCCGCAGTGGGTTCGTCCATGATGATCACCTTGGCATTCTGGGAAAGGGCGCTGGCAATTTCTATCATCTGCTGATCGGCGATGGTCATGCCCCGGACAGGGTCCCGGCTGCGCATACGGACATTAAGCGTTTCCAGGAGGGCATCGGTTTTTTTGTAAAGGTCCTTCCAGTTGATAAAGGGTTTTCCCCCGCCCCGGGTATGGCCCAGGTACAGGTTTTCCGTTACGTTAAGATCCTGGAACGTAAGGGGTTCCTGGTGGATCAAAGCAATTCCCGCTTCCCGGGCAGCGTGGGGGCTTTTAAAAAACACTTCCCGGCCTTCCAGGCAAATGGTACCTTCTATGGGGCTGTGGACCCCGGCAATAATTTTAACCAGTGTAGATTTTCCCGCTCCGTTTTCCCCCACCAGGGCATGAACTTCGCCGGGATAAATATCAAAATTAACCTTGTTAAGAACCCGGACTCCACTAAAGGTCTTACTAATTCCTTTTGCCTGTACTATAGGCTGTTGAGCCATGCTGTATACTCCTATTTCAGGTAAAAAACTTCGCGCATATACTTGACCCCGGTACTGACATCGGCATCTACTCCATCAGCGCCGGCTTCCAGGCTGACATCCAGCATTTTTGAGGTAATATTATTCCACCGGATGCAATCGGGATCATTCACCATTTTTTGAAAGGCCGCGTCTACATCGCCGTCACACTCCAGTACATAAAAAAACTGGGTGCCGTTTTGAAAAATTGAATAGTTCTTAAAACCCGCCGCGGAATGGGCTTTCATAATTTCCTGCCAGGGATTCAGGTGCATTTGTACATATTCTTCTATATACTCGGGTTTTACTTTCCATGTCCAGGCATATTTAGCCATAAACGCCCCCTCATTGGTTGAATGGTCATACCAATCTTTAGTTTTTATTGTATCCGATAAGTTCCCGGAACGCAAGCAAAAGAATAAAAAATACGGATGTTTTTTTTAGACCGCCTGTTACGATCTTATTCATACAGTTCAACACGGTCCCGCCCGCGATCCTTGGCCCGCCGAAGGGCGCTGTCGGCGGCAAAGACCAGGTCCCGCAGGTTATCCGCATGCCGGGGGGCGGCAGCGATGCCCAGACTGGTCCGTATCTGTAACTTGTCCATTTCTACCGAACCAAGCCGTTGAACGGTAACCGTTTGGATCGATACCTTTTCCCGGATTTTTTCTCCCACGGTAATAGCATCCTTGCCTGCGGTATCCGGCAGCAAGACGGCAAATTCATCGCCGGAAAGCCGGGCGGCAATATCCCCGGGACGGCCCATGGTTTTAAGCACATCCGCCACGGCGATGATCACCTTGTCTCCCCCTGCCGGACCATAGCGGTCGTTGATTGCATGGACCTTGTCCAGATCCATCATGATAAGGGACATTTTCCGGGCTCCCACGGCGCCTATCTTAAAACGATCCTTAATCGATTCTTCCAGGAAATTCCGGTTGTAAAGGCCCGTTAATTCATCGGTAATGGCCCGGCGCCGGGCTGTTTCTCCCCACTGGACCAGGTCTCGCAGGTACTTGGAATTTTGATTCAACCAGCTGTTCTGTACGGTCCCGATAGAATTGAGCATTTTAATTCCGATCATGGGATGATCAAAAATGATCCGGTAAAAGTCGATGCCCTGGAGCACCATAAGGTCCGAATCGACTTTGGCGGTAATTGTTGCCGACCGGGGTTCATTGGCGATGATCGACATTTCGCCCAAAAATAATCCGGGGATTACGTCGAACATCCAGCGCTGGCTTCCGTCGGACTGGCGTTTGTGGGCGCTTAAAGAACCGGAGAGGAGTACAAACATATCTTCGCCGCGATCCCCTTCATAAAAAATCGCTTCCCCTGCCTTAAAGCGGCGGCGTTCCATAAAAGCAAGGATGGCGTTAAATTCCAGATCGCTCATTTCGGCAAAAAGGGGCGAATTGATCAGGACCGGATCCAGCGGGGGAGGAAGCACCGGGTTCATGCGCCCTCCCCAGGTTTGGCGGGATTTGCGGGATTGGCGGAATCGGGAGAAGCCGCTCCGGTATACCGGGCTATTTTTGCTCCGCCGTTTTTCCAGGTATCCAGCAAAAGGGCATAGGTTCCCTGGAAAAGCGGTTCCCAGCTGGAGCCGTCCTGGGGCCACAATGCATAAGCGATGGTGCCGGTAAAAGAAAAAGCGGGAATATCATCCTGGGCAGGAACCGGTTCCAGGGCGGTAATGGCCTTTTCCAGTTCTTTGACAACCTTTTCCACCAGGGAGCGGGAACACTTGTTAATCACCAGCCCTGTTTCGTTACTTTTAAAGCGCATGGCCCAGCCCCGGCCCACACGGCGGGTAAACGTTTTAAGAACCTTGGCAATGCGGACCATGGCTTTGTCTCCTGCTTCATGGCCGCGGGAATCAACAAGGATTTTAAAACGGTCGGGCTTAAGCATAATAAGGGCCATGGGCTCTTCCAGAATGCTGTTAATTTCATCAACAAGAAATGCCTGTTTCCAGAGCCCGGTGCCGGGATCTTCATAGGCCCGGCGGTGCAGTTCGTTTACCCAGGAAAAGTTTTCCAGAAGGATATTCTGGGTCGATTTAATCCGTCCGGTCATCATGATAATGGAATTAAGCAGTATCCGGGAAACAATGTGGGGTTCTTCCAGCATAAAATCGTCCATGGTAAAGCCCATGGCGGGAAACATAACCAGTACCGAATCTGCCGTAGCTTCCGCATTGGCATCGTACTCGGCCTTGCGGGCAAAATCAAAGTCGCCGATGGTATCCCCCGGAGCATACTGGGCCAGTTCATCGGTATCCCCGTCTTCCAGGGGTTTATAGATACGGATAGCCCCTTCCAGGAGCATATAAAAATGTTCCGCCTTCTGGCCTATGGAAAACAATTTGGCTTTTTTACGCAGATTGATAATGCAGGAACGTTCAACTACATAGTCACATTCCTTCTCCATTAGGGATTTGAAGAGTTCTACTTTCCTGATTGGTGCAGGATCCAGAACCTGCTTCAATGTTGGCTCCAACAATACCCTCTCTGTTTAGTGTACCACTATTCTGTATTTTTTGCTACCACCAGGACAGAACCCCAGGACAGAACAAGGATACCACAAAAAGGGCCTTTACCGCTACAACAGGGTTTCTATTCCCGCTTTAAGGCAGGCGGCCCGGAGTTTGCCGTTAAGGGTACCCAGACTGGCCCGTTTGCGGACCGCCAGCTCCAGATAGGCCGCTTCCCTGGCCCCAAGGTCGTAGAGCCCTGCCAGGTCAAAGAGGCGGCTCATATAATCGCCGCCAAAAGAAACCTCGGTACTAAAGTGGTACATGGTTAAAAGACGGTTTATTTCCATGGTGTCGGCATGTTTAAACCGGTCCCGTTTTAGGGCGGCCAGCAAAAGTTCGGTCATCTCGTCCCAAAACTGGACGGGAACCATCACTTCGGTATCGGCAAGTTTACGGAACATATCCTTAACCGCCCCGGATTTTTCATGGGGCAGAAAGAGGGCGGCGCAGAAACTGCAGTCCAGTATAGAGCTCATTTTAAGGTCTGGTAGCTAAAAAGCCGTTCTACGATCTCCGCCCGGGAAAGGGTATCTTCCCTGACGGGGATAATCTGGGCAATGGGCTTTCCCTGCTGGAGGATAAAGTATTCATTCCCCTTAACCACTTCATCGATCATTTCGTTAAAATAGCTCTTGGCGCTGGTGATATTGATGTTCATCCTCTATACTATAACACCCTTGTCAGGAACTCTGCAATAAAGTAGTATTTTTTTATGAAGATATGGATTAAACTGCTTGTTGGTTCGCTGCTGGGAGCGGTACTGGGCTTTCTTCTTCCCCATGAGAGCGAAACAGTTATAACGGCAATGACCTGGCTTGAACAGCTGGCCCTCCATATTGGCCGTTATGCGGCAGTGCCGATGTTGTTTTTTTCCCTGGTTATCGCAATTTATGAACTGCGGCAGGACCGGGAATTCTGGCCCCTTATAGGCCGGAGTTTCCTTCTTATGCTGGTAGGAACGGCGTTTATCATCGTCATGGGTATTATTGTAACCCTGCTCTTTACCCCGGCGCGGATACCCATTCCGGTGGAAGGACAGTTTGAAACGGTGTCTCTTTACCTTTCGGACATGGTATTGGGGCTTTTTCCTTCAAATATCTTTTCTGCCCTGGTAAACGACGGTGTTTACCTGCTTCCCGCTTGGTTTTTAGCCTTCTTTCTTGCCATGGGCCTGGGAGTAGACCGGAACTATTCCAAACCGGTACTTTCCATCGGCGATTCCCTTTCCCGGATATTTTACCACATTGCCGCATTTTTCTCTGAAATTCTAATGCTGGCTATTATTATGCTGGCGGCCTACTGGGCAGTCCGTTACCATGCGGCGCTGGATGCGGAGGTCTTTGGGGATCTGATGCTTCTTTTGGGGATCTTTGGGGTTATTCTGGCCTTTGGTATCTTTCCGCTTTTCCTTCTTTTCCTCCAGCCAAAAATCAACCCCTGGGTAACCCTCTATGGTTCCCTGGGTACGGCCCTGGCGGGCTTTTTTTCCGGAGACATAAACTTTACCCTGCCGGTGATGTACCGCCATGTTAAGGAAAATGCCGGAGTCCGCCGCCGGTCCAATGCGGTAACGATCAGCCTCTTTTCTATATTCGGGCGGGCGGGAAGCGCTATGGTGGCGGCGGTGTCATTTATTGTGATCCTTAAATCCTATTCCGACCTGGGAATTCCCCGGACCGATGTGCTTGCCATAGGACTAAGGGCATTTTGTATTTCATTCCTCCTGGCGGGACATCCGGGAAGCGGCGCCTTTACTGCCCTGGCAGTACTGAGCATGGGCTACGGCAGGGGTTTTGAAGCGGGTTATCTAATCCTTAGGCCCATTGCCTTTTATCTTGTGGCAGTGGGTACCTTCCTGGATGTAATGTTCTGTTCCTTTGCTTCCTATGCGTTAGGAAAATGGAGCGGGTTCCAGGAGGACAAAGATATGCGGCACTTTATTTAAACTGTTTCTGCCGTCAAAAAAACTTTGGGAGTACTTATGGATATCCTTACAAAAATTGACCACACCATTTTAAAACCCGGCGCAACCAAAGCCGAAGTAAAACAAATTTGCGATGAAGCCAAACAATACGGATTTACCGTGGTGGTGGTAAACCCCTGCTGGATTCCCTTTTGTAAAAAAGAACTGGCAGGAAAAGACATCGCCATTGTTACCACCCTGGGTTTTCCCCTGGGACAGAACTTAAGCAAAACCAAGGCAGCCGAATGTGCCGATGTTATTGATGCCGGAGCCGATGAAATTGACATGGTAATAAACGTAGGCAAATTAATAAGCGGGGAAAACGATTATGCTTACAACGATATTAAAGGCGTGGCCGATTGCTGCCACAGCCGCGGCAAGATATGCAAGGTAATTCTGGAAACCTGTCTGCTTACGGAAGAACAAATTGTCAGGGCCTGCGAACTTTCCGAAAAAGCCGGGGCAGACTATGTAAAAACTTCCACCGGCTTTAGCAGCGGCGGCGCCACCGTGGAAATAGTAAAACTAATGCGAAAAACCTGCGGCCCCAGGGTAAAGATTAAAGCCGCCGGAGGTATCCGTAACCTGGCCCAGGCAAAGGCCATGGTAGAAGCCGGAGCAGACCGCCTGGGTACCAGTGCGGGCCTTGCCATTGCGGCGGAGCTGTCAGCGGGACTGGCGGCAAAGCTGGCGGGAGAAAACTAAAACCGCCATCCATGGATATTTTAAGCGAAGGCCTTACCCGCTTATGTTTAACGGACAGGGATACCGCCCGGCTTATTGAACCGCGTTTTTCTGTTATAACAGAAAAACTGCGGTTTTACATGGACGAAATAGAACGGTTTAATCCCGCCTACGGTTTGGTAAAAACAGCAAACCGGGAAGAACTAACAATCAAACATATTCTTGACTGCCTAACGCCCCTGGGACATATAAGCCGGCTCCTGGAAACAGCCGGCTGCTGCGGTGATTCCGCGAAGGTCCGCGCCGCCCCCGCTGCCCGCCTTGCCGATGCGGGCAGTGGAGCGGGACTTCCCGGCATACCCCTGGCCATTTGTCTGCCCGGTACCAGCATAACCCTGATTGAACGAATGGGCCGCCGGGCCGGTTTTTTACGGAATGTCCTGGCGGTACTTGGTTTGTCCAACTGCACACTAGCAGAAACAGAACTGGAAAAAATGGCCGCCGGAAGCGCCGGAACAAAGACAGCCCCGGGTTTTGAGGTAATTACCTTCCGGGCGTTTCACCCATTGGATCCGGCGCTGTTGGAGCAATTCCGGCAGCTGCTTGTGCCCGGCGCTTTCCTTGCGGCCTACAAGGGCCGTAAGGAAAAAACCGAGGCGGAACTGCTGTCCGTTTCCGGCGCCGCCGGACACTGGCAGCTTATCCCCCTTACGGTGCCGTTTCTTAACGAAGAGCGGCATCTGGCGGTATTTTTTCAAAAAACCCCTGCAACGGACCCCGCAATTCCTCACGTAAAAATCTTACCGAAGGGAACGAATTCCTCACGTTAAAAATCTTACCATGCTGTAGCCCGTGAATCCCTCTCAAGAGAGATGAGAACCTCGGTTCGGAGTATCTGCGATACGCATCAATGTATCAATAGCCTGATTCATCAAAGCCTGTTGTTCCAGCAAATCAGTTGTGTTTTTCATGGCGAGTACGGCGGACTTATATTCCGCAGGAACATCAGAGCGTTCCAGGAGGCGCTGGAAAGGAGGTCTGGCCTTGTCATAGCGCCTGCGGTATGTGGGGCCGATCCGCTCCTTGGAAACGAGCTTCATGCAGGGGTAAAACAGGTTGGTAAGGAGATCCAGAGGACGGTAGAGTGAGCGCAGAGCCTCCACTGCCGCGTCGCCGCAGTAGCGGCAGAGGCCGGCGGTTTTCCGCACGGTGGAGCTGTTTTTCTGTTCGACCCAGCAGTTGTCATTCTTCCTGCTGGTTCTGCCCTTGGTGAAGGTGATGGCGTTTTCCGTACACCATTTCACGATGGCGTAGTTGAGGAATTCGCTGCCGGAATCACTGTGGATGGCGTGGAAGGGGAATATAAAGGTCTTTTGCGCGTTTTCGAGGGATTCCCTAACCCATTTGTGTGCTTTGTTTTTCAGAGGGTAGTGGACGGTCCAGCCGGTGGCGACATCGGTCATGGTCAAGGTGTAACAAAATTCCCCCGCAGGGTCACCCATCGTGCTGGACGAGGTCAATCTGGAAGAATCCAGGCGGCTGGACGGCGCACTCAAAATGGGTCATCACGGTGACGAGTTTCCGCAGGGGCCGCCCCGCCTTCGTCCCGCTGGTACCCCGGATCCGTGTTTTTTGTTTGTGTTTCACCAGCAACCGCTCGACTGTCGAGGCGCTGATTTTCTGCAGTTTCTCCCTGACCGACTCGTCCATCGGGTAATCCGGGCTAGCGGCGATGGCATCGATATTGTGGTTCAAGAACGGTGCCAGGAGCTTCGAGCATTGGTAATTAAAACCCTCCCAGAGCGTCACCAGGACCTTTCGGACGGCTCCGTCGTAGATTTCCGGATATACCCTCCGGACGCGGCTTTTGTGCCGTACCTGCGCCTTGATAGTCTTACCGCCGACACGCAGCAGCCGCTGTGTGCCTTCATGCGTCAAGAGGCTGATGGCATATTTGCGGTGGTAACCGGTACTCTGGCAGAACTCGTCCAGAATCTGTTTTTTTCCCGTCTTGGTCGATGTGCGGTATCGTACCGCCACTGTGTGCGTAAGCGCCCGTCTTTCTAACATATTGAGCCCCATGTGTACCCCCGGCTGCCGCGGGTTAAAGTCCGATGGCGCCGGGTTTAGTGTATGGGCTACGGTAAGATTTTAACGTGAGGAATTCGATGCGCTATGGTAAGATTTAACGTGAAGCAATGCGGACCCTTGACAAAAAGTGAAAGCGGTGATATACTCATATTATGATGATGATTTATAATAAAAAAATGATGCAAAATAACGGAAAATCGGCCAACTTGGCACGGATTTTGCTCTCTCTCTCTCTCTCTCTCTCTCTCTCTCTCTCTCTCTCTAAATACTCATCTTCATTCCCAAAATTTCTTTTCTCAAAAAAACAGCCTTGTATTCCAGGATTTAGTATGAAAAACATGAAAATTTTTGTTTTTTCCGTAATGATCCTGCTTACTGCGCTGCTCTGCACATCGTGCTTTAGTCCCATAGACCCGGAAGGTGAAGGTGCCTTTTCCATCAAGCTTGGCTCGGGTTCCGGCCGTTCCGCAGTAGATACCACCACGGAACTTTCCACTATGGAACACATCATAACCTTCAGAGGGCCCGGCAGGACCGTCGAAAAAGTCCTGCCCCCGGGAACCCTGAGCGCTACGGTTCAACTTGTTCCCGGCAGATGGACCATTACTATCCGGGCCGTGGGGGATACCAATAAAACCACTTACGATACAACGATCTTTACCACTCCCCGAATATTACGGGCCTTTGCAACACAAACCGTAGAAGTCAGCGCCAGGAACAATTCAACATCGATTACCATGTTCCCCGCTACCGAAGTATCGAACTGGCCGCAGTTGACGGAAGCTGTATCTAAAGCCAGAACAGACGGCAAAGTGGATTATATCTTCGTAGCCGGACCCATAACCGTGCCTGCTTACCCTTCCCCTTCCAGTTCAGGCGCAACCGTTCCGGCCAATACGAACATTCTCCTGTCATCGGTTCCGGGAACATCATGGACTATCATGCAGAATTCAGGTACAAGGCCAGCGCCGTTATTTACTGTGGCGGCCGGAAAGCTTACCCTGGGGGATCCCGCACGGCCCGAAGACAGACTTATCCTTGACGGTAATACTTCCTACAGTACAGGCGACGTTTCCTTGATCGGTGTAACTGGCGGTGAGCTTATCATGTATGACGGGATAGCACTGCAGAATAATATTATGCCCACTGGCGGCAACGGCGGCGCTGTGCGCATTGAAAGCGGCAGCTTTACCATGAACGGCGGTACCATCAGCGGGAATTCCGTCGTCATGGGCGGCGGTGGCGGTGTGTACATTAATAGCGGCAGCTTTATCATGAACGGCGGTACCATCAGCGGGAATTCCGTCGTCAGCGGCGGTAACGGCGGCGGTGTGTACATTAATAGCGGCAGCTTTATCATGAACGGCGGTACCATCAGCGGGAATACCACCAGCGGCAGCGGCGGTGGCGTGGGCACCGGTAGTGGCCCCATCACCACCATCACCATGTATGGGGGGAACATCAGCGGGAATACCGCCGGCGGTGGCGGCGGCGGCGTGGACAGCAAGAGCTTCACCATGTATGGGGGGAACATCAGTGGCAATATTGCCAACTATGGCGGCGGCGTGTACAACGTCGGCACCTTCACCATGTATGGGGGGAACATCAGCGGGAATACCGCCATCGGCACCTACGACACCGGCGGCGGAGTACGCAACATGGGAATTTTCACCATGTATGGGGGGAGCATTAGCGGCAATACTTCCAGCGCTGGCGGCGGTGGCGTAGGAAATGGTAACACCTTCACTATGAGCGGCGGAACTATCAGCGGGAACGGCCATATCGTCATCATCCATGGAACCTCCTACGGTCCCACTGGTACCGGCGGCGGCGTGTTTAATAGTGATAGCTTAGCCACTTTCACCATGAGCGGGGGGACCATCACTAACAACAACTACGCTACAGGCAACGGCAATACCCTGATGCTAAGCACTAATACAACTGCCACATACGGTACTGGCGGCACCCCTGACTATACCACCACGTATGGTAACGGTACCAGCCCATACAATATCCTTGATACTGCGGGATATACTGCGGGATATACCGATGTGGCGCTTCCCTATG
>BNVB01000014.1 GCA_025997795.1 Spirochaetia bacterium
CATCGTACCGACTCAACTTTACCCTCCACGTTGTGCCGACTTGTTCCACACATCTAGAAAGGATCGAGACCTCCCCCTCCTCCTCCACAGTCTTGGCACCCCTGCGCCAAGATGTACGGATCATCATGCCCCGGTACTATGGCATTGACCGGGAAAAACTAAAAAAACTGGAAGGGGCGCTGGGGGTTCCCGTGGGCGGCGGCGAAGAATGGAGCGCCGTCTACAGTACCGAATTACCCAGGGTTCCAGCTTTAGTGGAAACCGGGGTTCCAGCTTTAGTGGAAACCGGCGGAGAATCCAAGGCAAAACCGGTGCGGGTCTATTTTATTGATCACGAAGGTTTTTTTGGCAGGGACGGCATTTATGGCAGTCCCTTTGAGCCGGATTTTCTGGATAATCCCCGGCGTTTTGCTTTTTTTTGCCGGGCCTGTTTTCAGCTCTGCCGGAGGATACCAAAGTCTGCGGTATCGGCGATGGATATGGCCCGGAGGTTGATCCCCGCATCTGCCAAAACCTTGGTTACTTCTCCCAGGCGGCCCGCATTATTTTCAAGAAATACCGATATCTGTTTTATTTCCATCACCATCCTCCTGTTTGTTAAACAACAAACGCTGTTTATATTTTTCTGTTATCGATTACCCGTTTGGCTTTGCCGATGGACCGCTCTATGGTTTTTGGTTCCACCAGTTTTACCTTGACGCTAATCTGGAGTTTGCTCTTAAGCTCTCCTTCAATTCTTGACCGCAGTTCTTCAAGGCGCCTTGTTTCATCGCTGAAGAATTCCTGCTTTACTTCTACCTGGAGTTCTATATCATCCAGGTGAGATTCGCCCCGGTTTACCACAATAAGGTACGCCGGTTCGGTTCCTTCAATGGCAAAAAGAGCGTGTTCGATTTGACTGGGGAATACGTTTACTCCCCGGATAATCAACATATCGTCGGTACGGCCAAAGAGGCGGTGCATCCGTACGGTGGTTCTGCCGCATTCGCAGGGTTCGTCCATAAAGTAGGTAATGTCCCTGGTGCGGTACCGGAGCAGGGGGGTTCCTTCCTTGGTAAGGGTGGTAAAAACCAGTTCCCCCTTTTCGCCCCGGGGGAGGGTTTTTCCCGTTTGAGGGTCGATAATCTCGGGGTAAAACAGATCCTCGTTAACGTGGAGGCCGTTCTGGGCTTCGCACTCAAAGGAAACGCCGGGGCCGATAATTTCTGTAAGGCCGTAAATGTCGTAGGCCTTCATATTGTACCGGGTTTCGATTTCCTTCCGCATATTTTCGCTCCAGGGCTCGGCGCCGAAACAGCCCTTGTTGATGGGAAGTTTGCGAAGGTCGATCCCCGCTTCCGCCGCTTCTTCCGCCATAAAAAGGGCGTAGGACGGCGTACAGGTAAGCATGGTGGAACCGAAGTCCTGCATCACCATAAGCTGCCGGGCGGTATTACCGCTGGACATGGGCAGCACTTCCGCCCCTATGGTCATGGCCCCATAGTGAGCGCCGGGACCGCCGGTAAAAAGGCCGTAACCGTAACAGTTCTGGACTATATCGTCCTTGGTACAGCCGCCCCCCGCCAGGGTCCGGGCCATGGCTTCCCGCCAAATGTTGATATCGTTCCGGCTATATTCATCCACCACCGGTTTGCCGGTGGTGCCGGAACTCATGTGCACTTCTACAATACGGTCTTTGGGGCACGCCAAAAGACCGTGGGGGTAGAGCTCCCGGAGGTCGTCCTTGGTGGTAAAGGGCAGTTTTTCGATGTCCTCCAGCGTATGGATATCCCGGGATCTAACCCCCAGGGCATCCATTTTTTTACGGTAAAAGGGTACCCGTTCATAGAGGGTTTCTGCGAGGTTTTTAAGGTTTGCCAGTTGGAGCTTTTTCCGGGCTCCGTTTTCCATACATTCATGCTGAGGGTTAAAGATCATCTGTACGCCGCCTCCTTTTGCTAGTATATCATAAAGGGGAAAAAAAGGCCACGACCGGTAACGGTAAGGACCGCCGGCAAGAAAGGGGGCAGCTTACACATCCTTTGCCCGTTTATCCAAAACCCGCTGGGCCTTGCCCTCGCTTACCGGAAGGCTCCCCGATTCGTGAAGTTCCACCCGTGGATTGATGGTGATGGAAGCCTGCAGGGTATGGCGGATTTTTTCTTTAAGCGCGTTAAGGGGCCGGGTATCGTCCATAAAACTTTCGGGGGTTACCTCGGTTTTTACCGTAAGCCGGTCCAGGACACCGTCTTTTTCCACTTCGATTACATAGTTGTTTCCCACTTCCTTCATGGCCATGATCACTTCTTCGATCTGGCTGGGGAAAACATTGACCCCGTTGATGATCAGCATGTCATCGCTGCGGCCGGTGATACGGTAGAGCCGCCGGTGGGTACGGCCGCAGGGGCAGGGGCCGGGCATAAAACCCGTCAGGTCCCGGGTACGGTACCGGAGTATGGGGGTCGCTTCCCGGCAAAGTACGGTAAGGACCAGTTCCCCCCGCTCACCTTCGGCCGCAGGCTCCAGGGTATCGGGGTTGATAATTTCGGCAATGTAGCCGTCTTCCCAAAGGTGGAGGCCGTTTTTACACTGGCACTCAAAGGCTACGCCGGGGCCGTTCATTTCCGAAAGGCCGTAGGAATTGTATACATCTATCGCAAGCAGTTCTTCGATACGGCGGCGGGTATCTTCCGAATAGGGTTCGGCTCCGGCAAAGGCTCGCTTAAGGGCAAGGCTGTCCCGGCGCACCCCTTCTTCCTTCATTTTTGATTCCACATGGAGCAGAAAACTTGGCGTGGCGTGAACCACGGTGGTGCCGAAATCCTGCATAAGCCGGAATTGCCGGGTAGTGTTGCCCGCGCCGGAGGGGATTACCAGCATGCCCACTTCTTCTCCGCCGGCATGGAAACCAAGGCCTCCGGTAAAAAGGCCGTAGGTGATCATATTTTGGAACACATCCGCTTTGGTACAACCGGTACCGTAAATGCACCGGGCTACAAAACTTGTCCACCGGTTTATATCGTCCCGGGAAAAATAAATGGTTGTGGGAATGCCCGTGGTGCCGCTGGAAGCATGGAGCCGGACCACCGCTTCCCTGGGTATGGAAAGAAAACCGTAGGGAAACCCTTCCCGTAAATCTTGTTTTCCTGTAAAGGGGATACGCTGCAAATCGGCAAGGGTTTGTATACTGGCGGGGTTTTTTATACCCGCTTCCGTTAGGCGTTTTTGGTAAAAGGGCGTACGGAGGGCGTGTCCCACCGTTTCCCGCAGACGTTCCAGCTGCCAGGCTTCAAGTTCGCGCCGGGGCATTTTTTCAAAGTGTTCATTCCAGTATTGAAAATCCATGGTTATTTTTATACCACAAACGATTGACAAAATAAACCAGAGTATCTATACTAACAGTGTTTCTCTTAAGAGAAACACTGTGTTATTAAAAACACCACATTTATTAAGGAGGAATTTTTATGAAAAAGGTACCGGTACTAAGCTGTTTTGCTGTCCTCTTGGCAGCGCTTGCCCTCTTGGGCTGCAGCCGCCAGAATAGCGGGGATTCGGGGGAAAAGAAAATACGGATCGGCATTGCCAAAATTGTCCAGCACGAAGCCCTGGATGCCTGCGAAAGGGGTATTCAGGATGCCCTAAAGGCCCGGGGTTACCAGGTAACGGTGGATCTGCAGAATGCCAACGGCGATATAAACACCGCCGCCCAGATTGCCAACAAGTTTAAGAATGATAAAGTTGATGCGGCGGTGGGGATCGCCACACCCATGGCTATAGCTCTGGCGAATACCCTAAAGGATACGCCGGTGGTATTTTCCGCGGTTACCGACCCGGTAAAAGCAGGGCTGGTAACTTCCCTCAACCGGGGGGAGGGGAACGTCACGGGCCTTTCTGATGCCATTCCCACGGTGGAACATATTGGTTTTTTCAAGCAGATCGCGGGGATCAAAACCCTGGGTTACATCTATACCGGTTCGGAGGATAATTCCGTTTCTGCCCTGGAACTGGTAGAAGAGGGCTGCAAGAAATACGGCATAACCCTGGTAAGCCAGTCTATTACCACATCGGTGGAACTGCGCTCTGCGGCCCTGGCCATTGTGGGCCGGGTAGACGGAGTTTACCTAACCACGGACAATACTGTTTTTTCCGCCTTACCCGCGCTGATTCAGGTTTTTGGCGAAGCAAAAAAGCCGATCTTTTCCGGTGATGTAACCGGCGCCATGAACGGCGGCTGTGTTATTGCCAGCGGGTTTAACTACTACAAAGCCGGGGAAGCCACCGGCGCTATCGTGGCGGATATTCTGGACGGAAAAAAACCCGCAGATATCCCCGTCAAGTTTCTTACCGATCCTTCCGAATCGGATCTGCTCTTTGATCTTGATGCAGCGGCCAACTGCGGTATTACCATTCCCGCGGTGTATCTGGACCAGGCGGACTATATCTTTCAAAAGGGTGAGTTAACCAAAAAATGATCGAAGGTATTTTAATAGAAGGATTCGTTTACGGCATCATGGTACTGGGGGTGTTTATTACCTTCCGGGTGCTTAATTTTGCCGACATGACCGTAGACGGATCGTTCCCCCTGGGAGCGGCGGTGATGGTGGTAACCCTCCTTAAGGGATTCCCCGCGCCGCTTTCGTTCCTTTTGGCATTTGCCGCCGGTTCTGCTGCGGGCCTGGTAACAGCGCTGATCCATACCCGGCTTAAGGTGCCGGATCTCCTTTCGGGGATCCTTACCATGACCATGCTCTATTCTATCAATCTGCGGATCATGTCAAACCGGGCAAATATTTCGCTGCTCCGTTTTGTTACGGTTTTTGACAGCATTAACAAGTTAACATCTTTCCTGGGAGGCCTTTGGGGGGTGGTGATCTTCTGTGCACTTATCACCCTGGTGATCAAGATAGCGCTGGATCTTTTTTACCACACCGACTACGGCCTAACCATGGGCGCCCTGGGGGCCAATCCCCAGCTGGTGATCTCCCAGGGGATGAACCCCGATGTGATCAAGATAAGCGGTATCTGCCTTGCCAATGGGCTTGCGGCCCTGGCGGGGGCGCTTACTTCCCTGTACCAGGGTTTTGCCGATGTAAGCCTGGGAACGGGTATCATCGTGTCCGGCCTGGCATCGCTTATGCTGGGGGAACTGCTTGTTAAGTCCAACAGAATAGTTTTCCAGACCCTGCGGGTTCTTGCCGGATCGATCCTCTACCGCGGGCTTATGTACTTTGCCCGGGATTATGGCTACCATATCAAGATGACCCCCAACGACTTTAAACTGATCACGGGACTTTTGATCATCTTTTGTATTTTGGCGTCCAACAACAAATTTTTTACCCGCAGACGGAAAAAATCCGCAAAAACGGGAGGTCCGGTATGATACGGCTGGAAAAGATTTCGCTGATATTCGGCCGGGGGACGGCGGACGAAAACGAAGCCCTCAAAAATGTAAGCCTTACGGTAAACCCCGGGGATTTTATTACCATCATCGGTTCCAACGGTGCGGGTAAAACAAGCCTCTACAATGCCGTGTCGGGAACGTACCCGCTCACATCGGGCAGGATCTTTATGAGCGCCGGGAATACCGCCGGGCGGGAAATAACCCGGGAACCGGAATACAAACGTGCCCGCTATATCGGGCGGATTTTCCAGAATCCCCTCCTGGGAACAGCGGGCCGCATGAGCCTGGAAGACAACATGATGATCTGCAGCCGGAAAGGTTACCCGGGACTTAAGATTAGTTTAAACCGGCAGACCAGGGATTATTTCCGCTCTCATCTGGCCGCTTTGGATATGGGGCTGGAAAACCGCCTGCGTGATAATGTGGAACTTTTTTCCGGCGGCCAGAGACAGGCATTAACCCTCCTGATGACGGTGATGAGCAAACCAAGCCTCTTGCTTTTGGACGAACATACCGCCGCCCTAGACCCCCATAATGCAGAACTGGTGATGCAGCTGACCCTGCGTTTTGCTCGGGAATACAAACTTACCGTTATGATGGTAACCCATAATATGAAAGATGCCCTGGAAACGGGGAACCGTCTTTTAATGATGGACAGCGGCGACATTATTCTGGATATTGGTGCGGAAGAAAAAGCAAAACTTACCACGGCAGATATTATAACACGCTTTAAGGATATCAAGAAAAAAGAACTAAGCAACGATGAAATGCTGCTTGGTTAAGCACACTTGTTTAGGCGCGCCTGGCGCACTTGCTTAGGCGCTGCTTACGATTGTTCCGCCGCCGACCACCACGTCGCCGTCATAAAATACAACTGCCTGGCCGGGGGTAACGGCCCGCTGGCCTTCTTCAAATTCTGCGCGGATTGTGTTGGGGCCGGTTTGTTCCACCAGGGCAAACTGTTCCTTTTGCAGGTACCTGGTTTTTAGCGCCAGCCGCGTGGGCCGGGAAAGTGTTTCGCAGGCGATAAAGTTTACCCCGTTGGCGTTGAGGGTTTTTGTATAAAGCGACGATTCGTCCCCAAGGACCAGGGTATTGGCGGCCATGTTTTTTGCCGCCACATATACGGGGGTATTGCGGGCAATACCCAGACCCCGCCGCTGGCCCAGGGTATAGCGGATAAGTCCCCGGTGGCGGCCAAGGATAGTTCCTTTGGTGTCGATAATGTTTCCTTCGGGATACAGCTTTCCCGTATAGGTTTCGATAAACGAGCCATAATCGCCTGCAGAGACAAAACAAATATCCTGGCTGTCTTTTTTTGCAGCATTACCAAGACCCCGGCCTGCGGCAATTTCCCGTGTTTCCGCCTTGGTAAAAATGCCCAGTGGAAAGCGGGTAAAGGCAAGTTCTTCCTGGCTCATCATATAAAGCACATAACTTTGATCTTTTTTTGGATCCGCGCCTTTTTTTAAAAGCCAGCGGCTGCCGGATTTTACTATGCGGGCATAGTGGCCGGTAACAAGGTTTTCCGCTTCCAGTTCCTTTGCCCGGCGGATAAGCAGGGAAAACTTTAAATGCCGGTTACATTCAATGCAGGGGTTAGGGGTTTCGCCCCGTTCGTAACTTGCGATAAAAGGATCAATTACATACCTGGTAAAGTCTTGGGTATAATTTAACACATAGTGGGGAATCTGCAGTTTCCAGGCAGCGGCCCTGGCATCGTTAATGTCCTCCAGGGAACAACACTTGCTGCCGCCGCCGGCAATAAGCTTCATTGTGGCGCCGATACAGGTATAACCTGCTTCCAGCATCAGGATTACCGCCACGGCGCTGTCTACACCGCCGGACATGGCAACAAGGACTCTCTTTACAGGCGCTTCAGTTTTTGACAACATGATCGTGTTTACGGTATAGTTAAATCACTTCAACCCTGCCAAAGCCCCGTTTACCGCATCTTCGCAGCTTCTCATGGCAAGAATGGTTTTCTCAAACAGTGTATCCAGTTCCCAGCCCAGGAGGGCGGCGCCTTTTTCAATCACCTCCCGGGAACAGCCTGCGGCAAAGGCGGGGGTTTTGAATTTCTTTTTTAGGGATTTTACTTCCATGTCCTTGACGCTTTTTGACGGCCGGATAATCGCCGCAGCCCAGATAAGGCCCGTAAGTTCATCGGCGGCAAAAAGGATTTTTTCCATTTCATGTTCCGGCTGCGCTTCCACATTGACAATGCCCCAGCCGTGGCTGCATACGGCGTGAATTACCTCGGGTCTTAAACCGCCCGCTTCCAGCAGTTCCGGCGCTTTAAGGCAGTGCTGTTCCGGATATTCGCCAAAGTCAATGTCGTGGAGCAGACCCACGATGCCCCAAAATTCGGCATCATCGCCGTAACCAAGTTCTGCCGCGTACCACTTCATTACCCCCTCAACGGTAAGGGCGTGCTGGAGGTGGAAGGGATCCTTGTTGTGTTTGCAAAATAGTTCCCAGGCCGCCTCCCGGGAGATTCCTGCGCTTAATGCCATTGTCTTTTCCTTGTTAGTAGTTTTCCGCCCGGATTTGGAAATACGCCTTGGGGTGTTTGCATACAGAGCAGGCTTCCGGCGCTTTTTTGCCAATTACGATATGGCCGCAGTTGGCGCACTGCCAGATTTGGTCGCCGTCCCGGCTGAACACAACGCCGCTTTCTATATTGGCCAGGAGTTTTTTGTACCGCTCCTCGTGCTCTTTTTCAATTTTGGCGATTCCTTCCATTTCGGCAGCAATCTGGGCAAAACCTTCTTCCCGGGCAGTTTTGGCAAAACCGGCATACATCTCGGTCCATTCATAATTTTCCCCTGCCGCAGCATCCTTAAGATTTGCGGTAGTTTCTGGAATTCCCTCCCCGTGGAGATGCTTAAACCATATCTTGGCGTGTTCCTTTTCGTTCAGGGCAGTCTCCCGGAACAGGTGGCCTATCTGCACGTACCCTTCCTTTTCTGCCTTGGAAGCATAGTATAAATACTTGGTGTGCGCCTGGGATTCACCAGCGAAGGCGGTCTGTAAATTCTGCCAGGTTTTTGAGCTTTTTAGTTCCATGTTTTTCCTCTTTGTGGTAAGCTGACTTAAGCATAAACTATTTCGCTGCGATTAAAAAGCTGTCGCCCCAGGGGCAGTATCTGATTGAAAAAACCGGTTATGTGCCGGTTCGTTGAGAATGCAAAAATTTTAGCTTATCCGGGTGATTTCTTCTACCGATAGCCCGGTGGCAACGGCTATCTGTTCAATGGGAAGGCCTAAAACTTTGAAATTCCGGGCGGTTTCCAAAATTCCTTGGGCTACGCCGATCTCTATTCCGTTTTCATAAGCTGTCTTTTCACGGACTGCCTGATCCCAAAGAAATTTCTCCCGGGATTCCGCACGCTCCTGGGCTATTTCGTCTTCGCTCAGTTCCGCAATCTTTACCACTGCGTTTGCAATTACCGGATCTATCTCTGCTACCATGCTAAACTCCTCTTTTGTCTTGCACAGGAAAAAATCCGCCCAATAGTATCTTTATTGCACTAAGGTTTCCGCCCAGGCTTTAAGTTTTGCCGTAAGCGCTTCGGGATCTTTGGCGGGGCTAAAGATATCCAGTTCGCCGGCAAAAGTATTTCCCGGCAGGAGGGTCCTGAATTTTTCCAGGGCCTTGCCGGGGCCTCCTGCGTGGCAACAGAAAAGGGCAATTCTTTTCCCGGTTATTTTTGCCGTATCCAGAAAGGAAGCCATGGCCGGGGCAGGAGAAGCGGCCCAGACCGGCGCCCCCAGGATAATAAGGCTGTAAGAGGCGGCATCAAAGGCCAGGGGCTGGATGACGGGTTTTTTATGCATAAACACCTGGGAACCGCCCCAAACATACTTGGAAAAACCGGTACGTTTTTTGGTGTCCAGGGTCTTTATTGCAAAGATATCCGCCGTTTTGCCGGAACCGGAAAAAAGTTCCTGTAAGATTTTTCCCACCAGGGTACAGTTTCCTTCAAATGAATAGTAGATGATCGCTATTTTTTCCATTTTTATCATGCTCCTTTTACCGTTATAGTATGCCGGAAACAGTAAAACCTTACCATATGCCGTTGATACTGGCTGTATGACAATGGTTGGGTGTGTGCAAATTGACAAAAAAAGTAAAACAATAAACTATTATGCCTATGACCGGAAAAATTATACAAGAAATGATCCGCTTTTTCGGAACAGATGTTAAGCGGATAGCCCACGCCCTCAAGGTCTATGCCTATGCCAGGACCATTGCAGAATTGGAAAAGGTAAGCCCCGAAATGCGGGAAAGCGCTGTTACTGCCGCCATACTCCACGATGTCGGCATTAAAATCGCTGAAGACAAATATGGGTCATGTACCTTTCGCCAGCAGGAAGAAGAAGGACCCCTTGCGGCGGTATCAATTATGTCAAAACTATCGCTGCCCGCACCCTTGATTGAGCGGGTAAGCTCCCTTATTGGACACCATCATACACCGGAAGCATTTCAAGACAGTGATTTTCGAATTCTTCTTGAAGCAGATTTTCTCGTCAATTTTGAAGAAGGGAATTTGAACCTTTCCTTATTGGAAGAAACCGGGAAAAATCATTTCAGAACTACCACAGGAAAAAACCTTCTTACTATCATGTTTGGATCAAAGCCGGTGTGAAGCCTTGGCAAAATCGTAATTTGCCAAGGCTTCCGGGCAATTATCTGCTTACTTAACGGCGTCAAATCCCTGTCTAAGATCCGCAAGGATATCGTCAATATGCTCAATACCAACGGAAAGCCGTACCGTGTTGGGTTTAATTCCCGATTCCAAAAGCTCGCTTTCGCTCATCTGGGAATGGGTGGTAGAAGCGGGGTGAATCACCAGGGATTTAACATCCGCCACGTTTGCCAGGAGCGAAAAGAGTTCCAGCTTTTCGGTAAACAGTTTTGCCTTTTCCGCGCCGCCCTTAAGCTCAAAGGTAAAGATAGATCCTGCCCCTTTGGGAAAGTATTTTTTGTAGAGGCTGTGATCCCGGTGATCGGAAAGCAGAGGATGATTTACCCTTTCTACCTGGGGATGGTTCTTAAGAAATTCCACAACCTTAAGGGCGTTTTCCAGATGCCGTTCTACCCGAAGGGAAAGTGTTTCCAGTCCCTGGAGGAAGAGGAACGCATTAAAGGGCGAAAGAGCCGATCCGGTATCCCGGAGCAGAGTGGTCCGGGCTTTTATGATATAGGCCAGGTTTCCCGCCGCCTGGGTAAAGACTACGCCGTGGTAACTGGGGTTGGGTTTGCTAAGGCCGGGGAACTTGCCGCTGGCCGCCCAGTCGAATTTGCCGCCGTCCACAATAAGTCCCCCAATGGAAGTGCCGTGGCCGCCTATAAACTTGGTAGCCGAATGCACCACAATGTCTACGCCATATTCAATGGGCCGCAAGAGATACGGGGTGGCAAAGGTATTGTCCACAATTACCGGAATACCGTGTTTGTGGGCGATAGTTACGACCGCTTCAATATCCACCACGGTGGAATTGGGGTTCCCCAGCGTTTCAAAAAAGATCGCCTTGGTGTTGGGTTTTATGGCCTTTTCAAAATTTTCCGGTTTGCTGCCGTCCACAAAACTGGTTTCCACCCCCAGGTCCTTAAAGGTATTTGCAAAAAGATTGTAGGTACCGCCGTAGATTTGGGTGTCGGAAATGATGTGGTCCCCCGTGCGGGTAATGTTTTGGATGGCGTAGGTGGTGGCCGCCGCTCCCGACGACAGGGCCAGGGCCGCAAGACCCCCTTCTAGGGCCGCCGCCCGCTTTTCAAATACGTCCCAGGTGGGGTTCATAATCCGGGTATAGATATTGCCCGCCTCGGTAAGGGCAAAGCGGTCCGCCGCCGACTTGGAGCTGGGGAACACATACGAAGTGGTCTGGTAAATGGGTACCGCCCGGGCGTCGGTGGCGGGATCCGGCTGTTCCTGGCCTACATGGACCTGGAGGGTTTCAAACTGGTAATTTGCCATGGTTTTGTCCTTTTTGGCCGTTGCGGGTTTACCGAATCAGCCGGTTTATTTCCTACTAAACATAGTAAGTTACTAGGATATTACGGCGGATTATTTTTTTTGTCAAGGGGAAATTGGGAAAAATCCGCTAAATTCCCCAGGCGGGAACCGATATGGTATTTGCCGTGATGGGCATATAAGCGGGATACAGGCAAATCACCGCGCCGGTTCCCCGTTTTTTCCCCTGTTTTTCCAGAACGGAAAAATGCCGTATATCCCTTTCTGCGGGCATGGCGGTTTTTTTTACCTCCACCGGGTAGAGGGTCATATTTTTTTCCAGGATAAAATCAATCTCTTTTTGATTGCTGTCCCGGTAAAAGTAAACAGCCTCTTCCTTTCCGTTGTGCCAGAAACTTTTAAGAATTTCGGTCAATACCCAGGTTTCAAGGATCGCTCCGTTCATGGCGCCGTTCATAAGGCTTGCAGGGCTGTCCCATTTGGTAAGGTAAGCGCAAAGCCCGGTATCAAGAAAATAGAGCTTGGGGGTTTTTACGATTCTGGTGTTGATGTTAGCGCTGTATGGTTCGACCAGTTTGACAATTCCCGACCGTTCCAGCGCTTCCAGCCAAATTCGTGCAGTTTTTACGTTTATTTCCGTATCGTTTGCCAGACTGGCATAGTTAAGCAAATTACCGGTTCTGGCGGCGGCGGCCCGGATAAAGTCATAAAACCTAAGAGCGCTGTTGGTCCCAATGTCGTCCTTTACGTCCCGTTCAATATAGGTTTGCAGATATTCCCGGTAAAAGGTTTCTCGGTCCGTTCTTTTGTTGGCAACAAGCCGGGGAAACGATCCCTGCCAGATAATTTTATAGAGCCCATGGATATCCATTTTTCTTAACGCTGCGTTTTGCTTTACCAGACTCATGGAAGGCCAGAAGGGTTTTGATTCATGGGCATGACCGGAACTTTCCTTGTAGGAAAATCCCAGGAGATCAATAATAGCGATACGCCCCGCCAGCGATTCCTGTATGCCCTTCATCAGGGGGTACTTTTGGGAACCGGTAAGCCAGAAAAGGCCGTCTTTCCGGCGGCTGTCAATATAAAGTTTTATGGCGGGGAATAGTTCCGGGGCATATTGAACTTCATCAATAATGAGCGGAGGAGTATAGGTTTCTATAAAGAGCCTGGGATCGGTTCTGGCAAGATTCCGCGCCTGCATATCGTCAAGGGAAACATACTTTCGTCCTGTCCCCTTTATTTCCTGTAAAAGCCATGTTTTACCTACCTGCCGCGGGCCGGTTACAAGAAGGGCAGGAAACCCCCGGGATGTCCGTTCTATATAACTTTGTATGGTTCTTTCCAGCACGGCAAACCTCTTATGCTAATCGTCCAGTGTACTGGCAGATTAGCATAACACCACTATTTTGTCAAGGAAGCACGGGAAAACTACAATTCCCCCAAATCAAAGGGTGTTTCCTGGTATACAAAGTTAAGCCAATTGGAAAAGAAAAGATGGGCGTGGGCCCGCCAGCGGACTACCGGTTCGTTTGCCGGGTCGCCGCCGGGATAGTAATTCTTTGGCACTTCAATGGGAAGCCCTTTGGAAATATCCCGGCGGTATTCCCGGTCCAGCGTTAAGGGATCGTACTCCAGGTGGCCTGAAACATAAATTTCCCGGTTATCACGGGCGGTGGTGATAAAGAGGCCCGTTTCTTCCGTTTCCGATTCAATAGTCAGCGCCGGACAGTTTCGGGCGGCGATCCGGTCGCTTTCGGTATGCCGGGACTGGGGGGCAAGGAATTCATCGTCAAAACCCCGGAAGAGGGGAGTGTGCCGTTTTCCTTCTTTTAGCTCATGGGGAAAAATTCCAAAGAGCTTTTTTTGCAGGGGAATTTTTCCTATGCCGTAACGCTGGAAAAGTCCCGCCTGGGCACCCCAGCAGATGTGGAGGGTAGAAAACACATTGGCCGACGAATAGTCAATAACCCGGGCAAGTTCGTCCCAGTAATCCACTTCTTCAAAGTCCAGGGTTTCTACCGGCGCCCCGGTAATAATAAGCCCGTCAAAACGCTGGTGAAGAACCTTTCCGGCGCTGACATAAAATTTTTCCAGATGCCCCGGCGGGGCGTTTTTTGACTCGTGGCTTCCCATGTGGAGCAGGGTAATGTCCACCTGGAGCGGGCTGTTCCCCAAGAGCCGGAGGAGCTGTAACTCCGTATCAATCGTCGTAGGCATAAGATTGACAATAGCTGCCTTAAGGGGCCTGATATCCTGGTGGGCCGCCCGGTCGCTGGGGATGACAAATACATTTTCTTTTCCCAGGGCATCGAATGCCGGGAGGGTTTTGGGTATTTTTATCGGCATAAAAAAATCCTAGAGTTTGGTATTTTTTGGCAGCTGGGGAACGTTTGTTACTCCCAGATACTTACTGATACCTTCTACCAAAAGGGCATGATCCTCCACCTGGGGCAGTCCCGAAACGGTGACCACCGCTGCAAGACCCGACCCGGCAATCCGGATGGGAAAGCCCCCTCCGGCGGCGGCATAACGGCGGGGATCCAGTCCTCGTCCTTCCAGTGTTTCTCCCTTCTTTTGGAACTGGGCTACGCTCAAAAGGGTACTTTGTTCAATATCCCGGACCATGCGGAATTTCCGGATCATCCAGTAATCGTTGTCGGCGTTGGTTCCTTCCCCGGCCCACTGGAACACAATAAGCCCCGAAAGGAGCCGTATGCAAATGGGGGCGGGCAGTTTTTTTTCGGCAATAATTTCGGCAAACACATGGCCCAGGTCCCAGCCGTCCTGGCGGTTAAATTGGGGAAATACCAGCAGTTCTTCCTGTTTGGTGATGGTCCCGATAATTTTGTCCAGGTTGGCGTTTTTTCCAAACATCATTTGCCTCCGTGTGCTTGTATTTATTTTACCTTGAGGACCGAAGGATCGTAACCCTCCGGCGGGATAAATCCCAGCAGTTCAATACAGGTGGCGGCGATGGAACTGATTCCCAGGCCTTCCTTAAGCGCCCCTTCGTGATTTTCTCCAACTCCCCGGTTTCCACTAAAGTTGGAACCCTGGTCGTATTCACCCTGGTAAGCGGGATCATAGACAATGCAGGGCACAGGGTTAAGGCTGTGGCTTGTTTTGGCCTTGGGGCTTCCGTCGGCCTTGCGGGATACGGCACCTGATTTTTTGTCATGTTCGTACATATCGTCGGAGTTACCGTGGTCCGCAGTAATTACCAATACCGCCCCCGCTTCATCGGCGGCCTTGCGGATCCGCCCCAGCTGGAGGTCCATCGCTTCCATGGAACAAATTACCGCCTGGTATATCCCCGTATGGCCCACCATGTCGCCGTTGGGAAAGTTAAGCCGGATAAAATCGTACTTGCCCGACCCAAGGGCTTCGATAACCCGGTCGGCGATGTCGGCGCATTTCATCCAGGGCCGCTGTTCAAAGGGAAGCACATCGCTCTTGATTTCTTCGTAGTCTTCCAGTTTGCCGTCAAATTTGCCGGTCCGGTTGCCGTTAAAGAAGTAGGTAACATGGCCGTATTTTTGGGTTTCGGAAATCGCCAGGGTCCGCACGTTCGAGGCCGCCAGGTATTCCCCCATGGTTTTGTCGATTGCCGGGGGGCTTACAAGGTACCGTTTGGGTACATGCATATCCCCGTCGTATTCCATCATGCCCGCATAACAGACCTTGGGCCGCCTGCCCCGGTCGAATTTATCGAAGCTTCCGGAAACGCCATCTTTAGATGGCACGCCATCTTTGGATGGCACGCCATTTTTTGATGGCGAATCGTCTTCAAAGGCAGCGGTAATTTCCAGGGAACGGTCGCCCCGGAAGTTAAAGTACACCACCGAGTCGCCGTCTTCTATGGTACCGATTGGTTTGCCGTCATCCCCGGCGATAACAAATTCTTTTAAGTCCTGATCGATAATGCCGGGAATTTCTTTCCGGTAGGTTTCTACCGCTTCCCGGGCGCTCTTAAAAGACCGGGCGTTACCGTGAACATGGGTTTCCCAGCCCCGGCGGACCATTTCCCAGTCCGCCCCGTAACGGTCCATGGTGATCCACATCCGGCCGCCGCCGGAACCTATTTTTGCATCAAAGCCGCCTGCGGATTGTTCCTCAAGAAAGGCCTCGAAGGGATCTACATAATCCAGGGCGCTTGTTTCCCCCACATCCCGGCCGTCAAAGAGGATGTGGACCCGTACCCGTTTTACCCCGTCCTGTTTTGCCCGGAGTATCATCGCTTTAAGATGATCCAGGTGACTGTGGACATTACCGTCACTAAAGAGGCCGAGGAAATGCAGGGTACGGATGCCGGCGGTCCCGGCCGCCGCCGCAGCGTTTGTCACATTGCCGGTTATTTCCTTCCAGGCCTGACCTTCAAACATGGCCCCGCTGGCAATGGCCTGGGACACCAGGGCCGCTCCCTGGTTAAAGACCCGGCCGCAGCCCATGGCATTGTGGCCCACCTCGCTGTTTCCCATATCATCGTCCGAGGGAAGTCCCACAGCTTTTCCATGGGCTTTAAGTTTAGTATGGGGGCTTACAGCCTTTATGGCGTCCAGGGCGTTCATTTTTGCATCCGCCACCGCGTCCCCTTCTTTATATTTGCCGTAACCGACCCCGTCCATGATGATTAATACCACGGGCCCTTTCCGGCCCTTCCATGCGGGGTTTTTTTGTAATGAATTCATTGTGTGCTCCTATAAAAAAGGCAGTTTTACTGCCGCGTTAATTAAACCGCATATCTACCATGGTAACATCGTCCGCCAAAGATGCGGTTCCAATCCAGCCGTTTATTTCTCCGGAAAGTAATTTGGTAATGTTTTTCTGGGGAACCGTATGGAGGCCCTTGATAAGGCGGGTGGTTTGTTCTTCTCCGTACCGTTCGCCGTAGATATTCATCATGTCGGTAAGGCCGTCTGAATAGGCACAGAGCCGCAGTCCCTTGGTGATGGGAATGATCTGGGCTTCGGTAAAATCGTATTCATCTTCAATTCCCAGCGGAGGCAGGGAGGGGTTGGAAATTTTATAGGTGACCTTGTTGTCCGCCTGGGGTACAAAGATCAATACCGGGGAAAAACCGCAGTTGTGAATACGGATTTGTCTTGCTACAAAGTCAATGTAAAACAATACCGCCGCCACAAAAATTCCCGGGGGGTTAACTTCTTTGATAAGCGAGTTGAGCCGGTTGGTTATTTTGTTTGCCGCTCCTACATAATGAAACATTTCAAAAGAGGCGAAGCAGGTTCCCAGGGCCATGGTAGTAAGAGCGCCGGAAATATTTTTTCCCGCTACGTCAAAACATCCCACCATACAGTGGTCTTTATCGGCCTGGTACACCCGGTAAAAATCGCCGCCTATTTCATGGGCCATGTGGTTAAAGAGAAACAGGTTAAAACGTTTGTCGTTGATGGCGGATTTTTGCAAGAGATGCTGCTGGATTTCATGGGCCCGGTTCAGGTCCTGGCTGTGCAGGGTATTGGTATATTCCAGCATTTTTTTTAGGCTTACAATACCCATGTAACTTCTGCGGTGCTGAACCACAAACCAGCTCATTTCGCTCCCTTCAATCTTGAGGGCATCGTCCACCACCCTGTTGATGTAGGAAGTGGCATCCAGCATTTCCCTTGTGGGAATGACATACGAATCCAGATCCTTCTGCCAGAATTTGGTCCATGCTGAACCGGAAATTTTGGTCAGCACTTCACGGGGCAGAACTCCAAGTACCATTCCGTCCCGTTCAATGGGAACCACTTCCAGGGTGGGATTATCCGCAATCAGCTCCAAAGCCCAGTCCACATTGGAACTGGCATTAACGGGCTCGGTAACATCGGCAATATAACCGATTTGAAGAGGAGAAAAAACACGGCCTATATCCTGGGCGTTATGTGTCATATAGAGATTAGTTTACAGAAAAATGGACAGTTTGTCCATTATCAAGTATGCTCAAGAGATGAATGTACTGGGATTGTTAAAAAACGCCGTTCAATCGGGTATCAATACCCTTTCCGGCAGGGTCGGTACCTTTATTGCCAGACCCAGGAAACCCGCCTTTCCCCTGGCAGATCGGCTTTTGGCTGACGCCTTCCGCCTGGGGCAGATCCCTTCCCCCACGGAACGGGAAGCGGCCCGGACTTCCTTTGTGGCAGAACGGCTGGATGCCCTTCACCTTCCCTATACGGTGGACGAGGCGGGCAACATCCTGGTGGAACTTAATTCCCAGAAAGAAGATTTAACCGACATATCTTCGGAACCGCTCCTTGTTTTTACTCCCCTGGTGTCAAAACGGTGGAATTCCCTGGAAAGTCTGGGCAAACTGGAACTGCTCTATGCCAAGGGAGCGGGTCTGGCCGATGCTTTGGGGCCTGCGGCGCTTCTTTCCCTGGCGGAAGCCTACGCCGACGGCCGGCTTTGCCTGGAGCGGGATCTGTACCTCTTTTTTTCCGCCCTCCATTTTGACGATCCCTTTAGCGATGCTTTCCGGCTCTTTACGTTCGATCCCCGGTTCAGGCCCGCCGCTGCCATAGGGGTCCGGGGGTTTATGCTTGGTTTTCTTGCCAGCCATACCATGGGATCCTACCGGGTGGAACTTACCGTCAGCGAAGAAGAGGGGCAGAAAAACCCCAACGGTCTGGTAAGCGCCCTTATCGACAAGGCCCGGCTTTTCCAGAAGGCGGCGGAATCCTTTGGGGACGATCTCCGGCTCTACATTACCCGCATCGGCGCCCAAAGCTCCTTTAACCGTACTCCCCAGGAAGGAGCATTGGAACTGGAACTGGAATCTTCCAACGGCGAAATACTTGAGGCGGCGCTGGAACGGGTCAAGGCGGTAGCGGAAACCGCCGCCCACGAAGCGGTTAAAGGATCCTTCCGGGTTGTTTCTTCCGTGCCCCCGGGGGATCCGGCGGTAAGTCAAGAACTTACCGCGCTGCTTTTGGAATTGATGAAGGAACTGCGGATTAAATCCGGCGAAGAAGCAAAACCCGATCCAGCGTCATTTTTTTCCGCCCGGGGAATTGCTTCGGTTTCGGTTGGTATAGCCCTGGGCAGGGAAGGACTTACCCGTGATACGGTAGAGATAACTTCCATAGAAAAAGGGCGCCAGCTTTTGGAACGGCTTGTCATGGAAGCGGGAGGACAACATGGCCGATGAAAATGCCCTGCTTAACAAAACCTGGCACCATTCGGCCTTTTCCGACTTAAGCGCCCTTGTGGCCCTGAAAGAAAAAAAAGGACTTAAAATTTCTCTGGCCTTTCCTACCCTTAACGAGGAAGCTACCATTGGCAAAGAGATACTTATTATCCGTACCGAACTCATGGACCGTTATCCTCTTCTGGACGAAATTGCCGTTATCGATTCGTCGTCCAAAGACAATACCCGTAAGGTGGCGGAACAATTCGGCGCCAGGGTATTTACCTCAAAGCTGATACTTCCCAAATACGGCAGCTTCCGGGGCAAGGGAGAAAATCTCTGGAAGAGCCTTTATGTGCTTGAGGGGGATATTATCGTTTGGGTGGATGCGGACATTTCCAACATTTCCCCCAAGTTTGTGTATGGCCTTTTGGGGCCGCTCCTGGAAGATGACCGTACTTCTTATGTCAAAGCGTTTTACGAACGGCCCCTACGTTCTTCCAGGGGTTTTGCTACCTCCGGCGGCGGCCGGGTTACGGAAATTCTTGTGCGGCCCCTCTTTTCGCTTTTTTTCCCGGAACTGGCCCGTTTTGTTCAGCCCCTTTCGGGCGAATATGCCGGCCGCCGTAAACTGCTGGAGCGGCTTCCCTTTTCCGTAGGATACGGAATAGAACTGGGTAACCTTATCGACATTTTGGAACTGGAAGGTATCGAAGCTCTGGCTCAGGTGGATCTTGATATGCGGATACACCGCAACCAAAGCACCGAAGCCCTGGGTAAAATGTCCTATGGAATTTTAAATACCTTTTTTGAACGGGCGGAAAAATACGGCAAGTCCCGGCTCCTGGCCGAACTGGGGGATCGTCATCTTTCTCTGGAGCGCTACGAAGCGGAACACCGGATAGTCAAAACAGAAATCTCCGTGGTGGAACGTCCGCCGATGATCGAGATACCCGAATACCGGGCAAAGTTCCGGTGATGTTACTTTAGGCTAAACCGTACCGGATAGCGGTAACGGACCGCCACTTCCATACCGTTGGCGCTGGCGGGGCTTCCCTTAAGGCCCTGGAACAATTTTACTGCCGCTTCGCCAAAACCCCGGCCGGGCGGATCTTCTTTAAGGATGCTAACGCTTCGTACCAGGCCCTTGTTGTCTACAAAAATTTCCAGGTAAACCGTACCTTCAATGCCTGCCCGTTGGGCGATGGGGGGATATACTTTCCGTTTTTGCAGGTCATCTTCGGAAAACCGGGGAAGCAGTGAAACCTGATGCATGGGGAGAAAATTGATGTCCCCTTCACCGGAAAAGGTCCAATCCCGGGAAAGGTCCGTATCGGTCTCCAAAAAATTTTCTGCCAGTGCTTCAGAAACGGCGGCGCTTGGAAGCGGTGGAGGGGGGCTTTCTTCCCGGATATCCGCCAGTTTAAAAATATCCGGTGTTTCCTCTGCAACGTTTACCGCAGTTTTGAGGCTAAACACCAGACCAAAGAGCAGGACCAGGTGAATGGCGGCTGCAATGCCAAATGAAATAAATCTATCATTATGCAGCAATTTATTCACCGCCGACCACCAAACTGACAGCCCGGTATTGGAGCAGTTGGAGTATTTCCATTACGGCGCTGACTTTGCTGTAGGGGGTGTTCCTGTCTGCAATGATATGGACACGGGTATCCGGAGCGGTACGGTACAGTTCCCCCAGCGCTTGTTCCACCGCGGCGGAAGCCGTCGGAATGCCGTCCAGGTAAAGGCCGCCGTTACGGTCTATCCAGATTTCGACATTTTTTTCCGCACTGGTCCGCAGAGCTTTATCCGCCTCGGGGTAATCGATCTTTACTTCCCGCCGGTAATTGATAAGCGACACCAGCATGATAAAGATAAGGAGAAGAAACGCCACATCGCTCATGGCATTCATGGGGATAAGTGGTTTTCTCCGCTCCCGGCTCAGCTTCACGGTTTTTCTCCGTCTCTGCCGCCGGAAACAGCAGGAAGCTCGCCGCTTTCGGAAACGCCGTCCAGTTTAATCGAGAAGGAATCTATCGAAAGGCTCTGGGCCAGTTCCACAAACGAAACAACACTTTGCCAGGGAGCGCCGCCGTCCACGGTAAGCAGCAGCGCCAGATTGGGCTGGGCCGCCGCTGCGCCGCGTATTGTTTTTTCCGCAGCAGAAACGGTAACGGCCTGTTCCCCAAAATAAAACAAACCTGCCTTGTCTATGGTGAACCGGAGCAGTTCGTCCCGCTTGACCATGGTAACCGAATCTTTGCGGGGCAGGTTTAAGAGAAAACCCCGGTTTATGTTGAACCCGGCGATGACAATAAAATAGATAATCAGGAGAAAGGCCAGATCAGAAAGAGCGGCTGAATTTTCTATTCCCTCCCGCCTCCGCCGTTTAATCCGCATTTTTTTTCGCAGGGCCCCGCAGGGCCTTTGTTCCGCGGGTTTTGGAATGGATGCCGCTGCGTTTTGCCAGAGCGGTGATAAGTTCGGAACACACCTTTTCGGAACGGACCGCAAAACGGTCAGCCATGCTGGAAAGGATATAGTGGGCGCTCATGGCAATGATGGCAATGATAAGGCCAAAGACGGTGGTGATAAGCGCCTCATAAATACCGTTGGCCACAATCTGGGCGTTTACTTCGGTTGCTTCCGCAATGGACCGGAAGGCGCCGATCATGCCCGATACGGTGCCAAGAAAACCCGTAAGCGGCGCAAGGGAACCTATGGCGGTAAGAAAGTTAAACCCCGTTTCCATTTCGTTTATACAGCTTAGGGCTTCGGTTTCCACGGCCTTTTCCAGCCGTTCTTCGTTCAGATCCGCGTGTTTTACGAGGCAAAACAATACCCGTGCCCCCATACCCCGGGTAGTGAGGGGCTCAAGCATTTCCGCCGCTTCCCCAAGATTCCCCCCGTTTATATGTTCCAGCACCTGCGGATAGAGCAGGTCTATCCGCAGATTATGGCGGAAAAAGAAGAAGACCCGGTCGATGACAAGACCCGCGGCGGCGACAGAAAAAACCAGGAGAGGCCACATAAAGATACCCCCCAGTTTAAAAAATTCCAGGAGCGAAAAAGCGGCACTTCCTTCCATACATCCTCACTTTGCTTTTACAAAAATTGTTTCCCCAGAGATTGTTTGTACTATGTTATCCCATTCATACACAAGATAGATCCATGCCGCCGCTTCTTCCCAGTCCCGGAGCAAAGTCCCCGAATCCCGGAGGGCCTGGAGGGCTTCGGGAAACACGCCGGCGGTATAGGCGCTGTTCCACCGGACATCTTCCCCGCGGACCCAGTCGCTGGGGGAATTCACCGAATAAGCGGCGGGCCGCTTTTTTGCGGAAACAAGTTCCGGAAAAAGGATCGGTTTCCAGTATTGTTCAAATGTTTTTTGGCTGGCAAAGGAGGCTTTCCCGTTTGTGCCGGTACCGGCGGAAACGGTTTGCCCGGTCATCCATTCAACCAAAACGCCGATCCGTTCCCCGCGGTTCCGGAGTGCGGTCATTGCTTCATCCCCGCCAAGGCGGGTGTCGAAGCGCCGTATGCGGCCTTTGGAAAGAGCCATGGTTTCCAACTTTAGTGGAAATCGGGTTTCCAATTTTAGTGGAAACCGGGTTTCCAGGGCACCGGGTATAAAGGAACATTCCCCCCCGGGGTTTTCCGTAATGGTTCCGTTTCCCGCCAGGTCCATGGTCATTTCATTCCAGCCCGAAACACTTGTGGAAAGGAAGGTATACGAACGAGCATAGATCGTTCCATCCGCTTCACCGGCGGTAAAATAAAAACGGAGGGTTGGCCAATTGTCCAGAGTAAGGATAAAACCTTCACCGCCTTCCCGGTACTGTACCCGCTGTAAGGTCAAACCATCCGCCTTGTACCGTTCCAGTGTTTTTTCCGCAAAGGCCGATCTATCCAGCATTGTTCCGGATTTTTCCGCCAGGGCCGTACAAGCCCCCAGAAGAACGGCCAGGCACATAACAAAAAAACGGCGCTTCATCAGTAACTCCATTTAAGCCCAAAGGTGATAAGCGGAATGGGAAGATCATAACTTGCTATTTGAGACGGCGTTTCTTTGCCGGTATTTTCGTCAAAACCCATAGGACCAGAGGGGGTATAAAACAGGGAAAGGAGATTTTCAAAATTAAAATAAATTTCCCGCATCACATGCCCCTTTTTATTCAGCCGGAAAATTGAAAGTTTTATATCCAGGGGCATCACCGGCCCGGTCCGGCTGTGATCCGCATAGGCCTGTTCCCTGACATAGTAATGAAGCAGTGCATCATAGTATATGTTGGCGGTTTCCAAAAGAGGAATACCGCTGGCCAGGCTGAACCGGGTAGTAAGCTGTACCGTGTTTACCGGTTTATAATTAAAGATTACATTGATGGTATGAAAACGGTGAAAACCAGGATAGTACCAGCCGCCTCTGTTTCTTTCAATTTCGTGAATACTTTGGGGATCCTGGTATCTGGCATTGATATATGAATATGAAATCCAGCCGTCCCAATAGCGGGCATTGAATTTTTGAATCATCGTATCAAAGCCCCAGATAAATCCCCGGCCGTCAAAGTAATAGTCTGTTTTATAACGGTCGCCCATTCCTATCCTTACCCTGTCGGTGTAGGAACGGCTAAAAACATATTTAACATAACCCTCCAGGGTAAAAGTATACCCGGGAAAATCAATTTTTGTTCCGCCCACGCTGGTCCAGGAACGGTTCTGAATCTGTTCATACCCGCCAATGCCGCTGGAGGAGTTGATATTTTGGAGCAAACTGCTTACCGATGAAAAAAGCCCCGTGCCGATGGTAAAACCCAGCGCTTCCAAAGGACCCTTGTCTTCCAGCACAGTAAAATCAAAGTTAATCCGGGGGTTTACCACCGGTATACCCCGGACAACAAAGTTTTCCCCCGCCAAAAGATAGTGATCTCCCCTTAGTCCCAATTCCAGGGCAAAGCGGCGGTTTTCCGGTTTGTATTCCAGGGCTGTATAGAGGGCAGAAGCAAGGCCGTGGTTTAACACATTGTTGTCGTAGGAAGTATCGGTTCGGGAAAAAGCCATTGTTCTGTCCCAGCGGCTGTACCGTTCCTCAATACCTGCAGATAATAAAAACCCCCTGCCCATATCCCGGTCAAGATCAAAGCGGCCCTGAACATTAACTGTCCTGTCGGAAAGAAAACTGCTGCCCTGGATGGTGGTGGCGGGGGTTGTTTCCCGGTTTTCGCTGAACCACCCTGAGTTTAGATCGCTCTGGAGTAATCCCGCTCCCAGGCGGCCCTTTAAGAGAAGATTTGCCTGTGGACTGTAACTAAAACCGGTACTGAGAAACCCTATTTTATTATTCCAGAAAAAATCTCCCCTGCTGGTTTTTTCGGCATCACTGTTATCGTAACGGATACCCACGCCATCGCCTCCAAAGTAACCGTTAAGGGAAAAGCGAAGATCCGTGGTGGCATCGTAGAAGGCGGAAAGAGCGCTGCTTCGTATGTAGGGCGGAACAGTAACATAGTTAATAAGATCCAGGTTTTCATTATCCACCACGGTACTCAGTTTCTGCGCCGCCCAAATAAAAGGATCCCAGTAGGTAACTTTTCCCATTACAAGGGCGCCGCCTTTTTCTGTTACGGGAAATGACAGGGAAAGATTGGTAGCGCTGGTAGAAAGGGCCAGGCCGAATCCGGCGGTTTTGGTTTCCTTGGCATGTATGTCAAGCAGTCCCGAAATGGTATGGCCATACCGGGCGGAAAAAACCCCGTGGGAAAGCTGGGCGCTTTCTACCATCTTTGGATCAAAGATGGAAAAAGCTCCGCCCCAGTGGTAGGGCCGTTCCACATAAAAGCCGTCGAACACCGCCGTTATGTCGTCCGGATCCCCGCCCCGTATAGAAGGCATGGAGGCATAACTGCCCACATAACCCACACCGGGAAGCAGTTTTACGGCGCTCATGACATCTTCAATAAAACCCGTTTCGGCACTGCGGGTAAGTTCCCGGCCGGAAATGGCCACACTCCTTCCACTGACAGTTTCGCTGGAACCGGGCCGCGGCGCTTCGATAACCAGTTCCCGTTCTTCCATAACACCTCCCAGACGGAGGGATGCGGTATACGAAACGGTTCCCGGCCGTACCTGAATGCGGCCCTGTTCATAACCGGGGTAGCTGACGCGGATGATTACCGGCCTGTTGTCGGGAACCGCAATACGTACCTTTCCTTCCGGGCCGCAGACCGTTTCTGATCCATCCCAGGAGGTGATCCGCGCCCCTTCCAGGGGGATCCCCAGGTCCGCGTCGAGTACGGTAATTTCGATGTCGGCAGCAAAGATACCCGCGGCGGCAAACAAACAAATGCAGAACCAGAGCCAGCTAAATTTGTGTTTTATTCCCATGCCATCCAACGGTTTATCTTCGGTTCATCTTTGATGGCTCCAGTATAGTACATTTATATCATTTATATCTACAGTATATCTACAGTTCCAGTCCTCTTGCTTCCAGGGCCGACGCCGTTTCAAGCGCTGTCTCGATCATCCGTTCGGTAACCAGGGGAAGGATAACCATGGTCCGCCTAAAACCAGGTGAACCCCGGGACCGGGCGGCAAGGTTGGCGCTTTCCCACAGTTCAAAGAACCGGGGAAGAAAACCCAGCATCAACGCCAGAGCCAGGCTTAAGCGGGCTGTTTTGCGGCGGCTAAAAGGCCGGAGCAGGAACAGTTCAATTTTTTCCAGCGCCCCCCGGATTTCCGTCATGGTGGTGACCGCAAAAAAAAGGGAACCGGCAGCAAAGGAAATAAGAATTCCCCCGGCAAAACGGAGGGCGCTCAACAATCCCGCCGGATCAATCAGCTCCTTTGGATTGAGTAACATGATCGTAATCAATCCGGAATCAATTAAGCGGCCAAGGGGCGCAAAATTGATTCCTCTAAAAAGGGTAACAATCACCAGCAAAATCGCCAGGGGTCGGGAACCGGCAAAGAGTTCATGCGGACGGAGGCGAACGGAAAGGGCTCCGGCAAGGATCAGCGCCGCCGCAGATACGGATGCAGCTGGTCCCAGAAAGGGAGAAGCGGTGATAATAACAAGGAAGAGCAGTTTGACATCCGCCTGAAGGCGGTGAAGAAAACTGTTCCCCGCACGGTATGACCATGCGGTACGTCCGCTGCACCGCCCGCCAAAGGATTTTTTTAGGGAAGCCATGAACAGTCCTTTATGCTTGTATAACTTTGCCGGGGGTCCCGCACACCGTATTCGTTTTGCAGACGGCCGAGTACTTCTTCGCTTGGTCCGTTGTCCCGGACCCGTCCGCGGTGGAGGATAAGGAGCCGGTCCGCCAGGGCCAGCACTTTTTCCAGTTCGTGGGTCAGGATCACCAGGGTCGTACCTTCCGCTTTAAGGGTTTTGATGATCGTTAATACCTGAACAACTCCGGGCCAGTCCAGGTTGGCAAAGGGTTCGTCCATGATGATCGTTTCACAGCCCGATGCCAATACCCCCGCCAGGGCCAGGCGGCGTTTCTCCCCGCCGGAAAGCCGCCGGGGAGTCAGGTTTCGTTTTTCCCACAGGCCTGTTTTTTCCAGAGCTGCTTTTCCCCGGCGCCGGCTTTCTGTTTTATCCATTCCCAGGTTAAGAGGACCAAAGGCCGCATCCTGCTCCACGGTTTCTCCCACAAACTGGGCATCGGGATCCTGGAAAACAATACCCAGTTCCCGGCGGAACGTTTTTTCCCCCGAAGGTTTCAGCGCCCAGGCCAGATCGTTTCCCTTGTAACGTATGCTGCCGCCGGAAGCTTCCAAAAGACCCGCCATGATTCGCATAAGGATCGTTTTTCCCGATCCGTTTGATCCGGCAATAAGGAGACATTCGCCCCGGTGGATGTCGAGGTCTACTCCGTCCAGCGCCGCTGTACTGTCATCGGCCCTGCCGCCGGCTTTGCCGCCGCCGGATCCGGGAAATAGTTTGCAAAGGCCGCGAATAACAAAGAGCGGTTCAGGCGCCGTCTCTTTTGTTTCCCTATCCATCCAACTCCGCCAGAACCCGGCGCAGCCTGGGAGCGGCGCTTACCGCCGCCGCGGCCTTGATAACATCTCCAATAAGGAACGGAAAAAAACCCATGGTAAACGCGGCAGTCCAGCTTCCGCTTATATGTTTAAGCCACAATACACCGGGCACATATATCACCAGGAAACCCGCCGCCGCGGCCAGAATAATTCTGGCAAGGCCGCCGGAGTTTCCCGCCGTGGTTTTTCCCGCAATAAACCCCGCGGTAAGGGCGGCTAACAGGTATCCAACAAGGAAACCCCCGGTGGGCCCGGCAAAGTGGGCAATTCCCCCGGCGGCTCCGGCAAAAACCGGCGCTCCCAGAGCCCCCGCGGCAAGGTACAGCGCCGCCGCCGCCCCACCCAGTCCCGGTCCCAGAACAAGTCCCGAGAGGACAATAAAAAAGTTTTGTAAAACTATCGGCACCGGCGAAAAGGGGAGGGGAACGGAAACAAAGGTTCCCCCGGCAATAAGCGCCGCAAAAAGGGCCGTCAGGGTTATCCTGGTGATAGCCCCGCGGTTGGATAGTTTTGCTGATTCAGTCATGTAATACTCCTGGCCGGAAGTGTAGCATCTTTTTGAATAAAGGGGAATTAACGGTTCCGGGTTTCCGCCCGCGCCTGGGCTGTCTGTGTTGTCAAAGTTGTCAGAAATGGTATACTACCATCATGCTAAGAGACCAATTTTTTAACCAGATAAACGATTATATCACCACAATTAAGGCGACCCAGGGACACAATATACGGAAGGCGGCGGAAACGGCGGCGGAAAAACTGGAAAAAGGCGGCATTATGTACGCCTTTGGTACCGGCCATTCCCATATCCTGGCGGAAGAACTCTATGCCCGGGCCGGCGGCCTTGTTCAGGTAAAGGCGGTGATGCCCCATGAACTTACCGTTGATCTGGACATGGATAAATCCACCCTTATGGAACGGACAGACGGCCTGGCGGAAGTTGTTTTTGCCACCCACAAAATGCGAAAGGATGATGTACTGGTACTGGTGTCCAATTCGGGGCGGAACCCCGTGCCGGTTCAGATGGCTCTGGGGGCAAAAGCGCGGGGAATCGCTGCCATCGCCGTGACCAACCTGACTCACAGTAAAAGCATCGCTTCCCGTGATAAAAGCGGAAAAAAACTCTACGAACTGTGCGATGTGGTCCTGGATACCTGCGGCCCCGTGGGAGATGCCTGTGTCCAGCCTGCGGGTAAAACCTGGAGTATCGCCCCGGTGTCCAATATCCTTGGAGGTATCATTGCCGAAGCCCTGGTCTGCGACATAGTGGAGATCATGCTGTCCCACGGGGTGGAACCGCCGGTGTATCAAAGCGCCAACCTGGACGGTAACGACGAGTATAACCGCCAGCTCCGGGAAAACCTTAAAGAACGGTTCCCCGAACTGCGGGATATTTTTTCAACATTTTAGGCCGTATGAAGCAGATCATCTTTTCCAACGTAAAACTGGTGCTGCCGGATCGTCTTGTCCGGGGCAGTCTCCTGGTTAACGGGCCAGTTATCGCCGCCGTGTCGGAAGGACCCGGTATTCCGCCGGAATGGAATTCGCCGGGGCCGGGCGCTCCGTCAAACGGGCCGGAACTGATTAACGGCGGCGGCCTGTACCTTTCGCCGGGTTTTATTGATATCCACAACCATGGAAGGCTTGGCTGTGATGTAATGGATGGTACGCCGGATGCCCTGGATACCATTGCCCGGGGTCAGGCGGAACACGGGGTTACGGCTTTTCTGGCGGGAACTTCCACGATCCCCTGGGAAAAAAGTCTCAAGGCCATTGGTCAAATTGCCGCCTATTGCCGGCGGGTTGGTGAATCCGGCGGAACCGGGGGCTTGCAAAAGGACTCCGCTTGCCGGGCCTGGTCCGGGGCCCGCTGTCTTGGCATTTATTCAGAGGGTGCTTTATTTTCCCAGGAAAAGCGGGGGGCCCATGATCCGGCTTACCTTAAAAGCGTCATTACTCCGGCGGATATTGATGCCCTCCTGGAGGCCGCCGGGGATACCCTAAAGGTGCTTTCCCTTTCGCCGGAACTGCCCGGCGCGCTGGAAGCCATAAGCCGTCTGGCAGGGCAGGGCATTGTAACTGCGGCGGCCCATACCAATGCCGCCTATGACGAAGCCCTGGCAGGAATAAATGCGGGTTTCACCCTTGCTACCCATACTTTTAATGCCATGCGGGCCCTTTCCCACCAGGAACCGGGTATCCTTGGGGCGGTACTAAACGACAGCCGGGTAAGCTGCGAACTTATCGCCGATGGTATCCACCTTAATCCGGTAATCCTTTCCCTGGTTTATAAACTAAAAGGGCCGGACCATATCATTCTGATAAGCGATTCGGTATCCGCCAACGGTCTGCCCGACGGCCGCTATGAAAGTGAACGGAGAATAGTTATCGTTGACCGTGATTCTATCCGGCTGGAAGACGGCAGGCTTGCCGGGTCTACCCTGTCCCTGGACAGGGCAGTCCGCAATATGATCCGCCTGGGCGGGGCCGGCCTTTGCCATGCGGTGCAGATGGCTTCCCTCAATCCGGCCCGGATATTGGGAGTGGACAAACACAAAGGGTCTATCGAAGCGGGAAAAGACGCGGATTTGCTCCTTTTTGACGAAAATATCGCCATAAAAAAGGTTTTTATTGGCGGAAATCCTTTTGAGGTATAAAAAGACCGATTTTTATTGACTTCCAGCCATAATATGTTATACTGTTTTCAGCATTTTGGGCGTTGCCTGAAATTATTTTTTTGTAAGGAGAAGCAGATGGATCCAGTATTACTAGCATTTTTACTGGCCCTGTTTACCGGTGTGAGCATTGTATTGTTCAGCCTTGGGGTAAACATCTGGGCGCCCCTGTTTTATGGCCTGGTCGCGGGTATCGTGTCAGGTAACATTGATTTGGGGTTAAGGGTTGGCGCAACCTGTGCTCTCTTGGGGCTGGGTTTCTACACTTACGGCGGGGCAACCATGCCGGATTACAGTATAGGGGCCATATTCGGCGTGTTTGTGGCAACCCAGGTAACCGCCAGCGGCGCATCCCTGGAGTCGGCCCTTGGGCAGGCAGCTACACTCGCTACTGCTGTTGCTCTGCTCATGTCCCTCTTTGACATTCTGGGCCGGGCTTCCACCACTTTTTTCCAGCACGGCGGCGACAATGCCCTGGCAAAAAGGAACCTTGCTTCCTTCCAGCGCTGGCACCTGGCGGGAACCATCCCCTGGGGTCTTTCCCGTGCGGTCCCGGTATTTATCGGAATGCTCTTTATTCAGCAGTATCAGCTTGTAGCAGATGCCATCGATAAAATCGCCTGGCTCCAGAGGGGTCTTGGCGTGGTCGGTTCGGCCCTGCCCGCAGTTGGGTTTGCCCTGCTCCTTTCCTACATGGATATAGCCGTTTACTGGCCCTATATGCTGATAGGTTATGTACTTTTTGCCTACATGGGTGTTCCCACCGTTGGTCTTGCCATCATTGGCGTTGCCGCGGCCGGTCTCTATATGAAAGGTAAAAAAGAGCAGCTTGCCAAGGGAGGTAATTAATCATGGCGGAAACCAAACAGAAACTTTCCCAGGAGGCCCTTAAAAAGGCTGCCACCCGGCATAACTGGGCGCTCCAGTGGTGTTGGAACTATGAACGTATGCAGGCTTCGGGCTTTGCCTATGCCATGGTGCCGGTAATGAAGGAACTCTACAGTACCGAAGAAGAGGTCTGCGAAAACCTTGAACGGCACATGCAGTTCTACAACAGCCATCCGGGAACTTCGGCAATCGTCTTCGGCGCTTCGGTAGCCCTGGAAGAAGGGTACCAGAGAGATATGTCCGATTCGATCAAGGTAGCCCTCATGGGCCCCATGGCCAGTATCGGCGATACCCTCCAGGGCGCTCTGGTTCAGCCTTTTGCGTATCTTATTTCAGCGGCCCTGGCTATTCAACCATACCCGGGAAACCTTCTTTCTATCCCGGTACTGCTTGTTCCTTTCCTTATCTATTTCTGGGCCAGGTGGCCTTTCTTTAACTGGGGTTATAAACAGTCGGTCAAGATCATTGAAGATGTCAGCGGCCAGAGCGATTTTAACCTGCTCCGGGACGCTGCCCAGGTGTTGGGGTTAACGGTTATTGGGGGCTTTGTTCCCAGTATGCTGGCGGGACTTAAGTTTAAACTTACCTGGGCTCAGGTAATTGATGGCAAACCCGTAGGCGATCCGTTTAGTCTCCAGGGACTCTTGGATGGTATACTGCCCTATCTGCTTCCTTTGGCTTTGGTAGCGTTCTGTTACTGGATGTTGAAGAAACAGCGTCTTACCCCGGTTAAGGTAATTGGTATTGTAGCCGTTATTACCTTTGTTTTGGGTGCGGTGGGAATACTGTAGCTGATGGTCGGAATCGTACTTATCAGCCACGGTGATTTGGCCAAGGGGATAGTCTCTTCCGCCTCCATGCTGGTACCCCAGCTGGAGAACGTAACGAGCCTTACCCTTTGGCCGGAAGACAATCCTGATGAGTTCCAGCAAAAACTGGAGGCCGCCGTAAAGGCGGCCGATACCGGGGACGGGGTGTTTATTCTGGCAGATATGCTGGGCGGCACCCCCGCCAACCGGGCCATGTATTCTGTGGGCGAGCGGGTCAGGATGATGACGGGGCTTTCGCTGCCCATGTTGTATTCCCTTATCAACATCCGGGAAGAAACATCGGATCTGGCCGCTTTGGCAAAGGATGTAATGGCGGAAGCCAGAGATGCCATGGTTGATGTAAATGAACTTATGGCTTCTCAACAAGGATAACCAATGATAACACATTTACGGATCGATAACCGCCTTATTCATGGTCAGGTAGCGGTGGCATGGCTTAAGTATATCAACGCCAAAGCAATCATCGTTTGTAACGACAAGGTTGCCCAGGACCCCATACAAAAAATGGCCCTGCCCATGGCAGCCCGGGGTTCCAATGTACTGGTCTTTTCTGTTGAAGACACACTCAAGTACGAAAAGGAACACCCGGACGAGAATATTTTTGTAATTGCCAAGTTTCCCCAGGATGCCCTGTCGATTATCCAAACCGGGGTCAAGATCAAAGAAATCAATGTGGGCAATGCTGCTCCTATTGCGGGAACCAAGTATGTGATGGTAACCAAATCCATCGCCGCCACTAAAGAAGACGCAGAGTTGTATCAAAAAATAGCGGACCTGGTGGGAGGAAAACTTACTTCCCAAATCATGCCCCACAATGAAACTTCGGATTTTCTTGCGGCCCTGAAAAAGGCAAAACTCCTCTAAATAAGGAACTAAAATACCCCGGTAACACCGGGGTATTTTTTACAAGGATATACATGCAGATTTTTATTGCCAGAACCCTTAACAAGCTGCTCCTTCTTTTTATGGCAGTAATTGTGATCCTCTTTGGGGGTATCTTCGCCGCCTCCCGGTTTTACCCGGACTATGCGCGCTGGCAAATACTGGTATTTATTGTGGTGTCGGTTACCCTGGCTCTTCTTTACCGCTGGCTGGAAGAAAACTGGGATAAACGAATTATCCTTAAAATGGTCCGCTCCGGCAAGGCGGCGCTTTTTAATATAAAAAGCGGCAAGCGGCTTATGCCCCTGCGGGACAGTTCGTTTAGAACCTGCTGGATCTATGAACTTGAAGGGGATCTCTACAATGCCGCCCATGAAAAGCTTGAAAAAAAAATCCAGGAAAAGATGAACAAGGAAATGGCGGAAATTCCCCAGGGTTCGGTTTATGTAACCTATGATGAAACAAAACCGGCCCAGATTTTTATTATTCCCAATGCCATGATTAGCAGCCTGCCGGATTTAATGCCCATGGTAAAGGGGTATGAAAAAGATACTACTATTCCGGTGCGCTACCTTGATGTTTACTATAACAAAGGAATGGTGTTAAAGACATTCCGGGAAACCCTGGACGATTATAAAAAGAAAAAAACAGAAACAGAAACAGACACGGAAAAAACCAAATGAAAATAGGAACGGTGGGAACCAACTTTATTGTTGACCGCTTTATTGAAGCGGTAAAAAAAACAGGAAAGGCCGATATAAGCGCCGTTTATTCCCGGAACGGGGAAACGGCCAGAACCTTTGCAGAAAAAAACGGCGTGCCAAAAACCTATACCGACAGGAATGCTTTTTTGCAAAGTGATCTGGATTTTGTTTATGTGGCCGCCCCCAATTCGCTTCACTATGAATGGTCCCTGGCGGCCCTTAAGGCTGGGCGGAATGTAATCTGCGAAAAACCCTTTGTTTCCACCGCTGTGGAACTGCGGGAACTGATTTCCCTGGCCCGGGAACGGCGGCTCTTTTTGTTCGAGGCCCTTACTGTTCCGCATCTTCCCAACTTTCGCCTTATAAAAGAAAAAATCCCCGCTCTGGGTACTATCCGTTTTGTGCAGTTAAACTTTTCCCAGTATTCAAGCCGTTACGGCGCATTTCTTGCGGGAAAAAATCCCAATCTCTTTAACCCGGCCTTTTCCGGCGGCGCCCTTATGGACCTTAACTACTACAATCTCTGTTTTGTCCAGCGTCTTTTTGGCGCGCCAAAGAAACTTCATTACTTTGCCAATATAGCGGAAAACGGCATAGATACTTCCGGCCTTCTTGTGATGAAGTACAACACTTTTATTGCCCAAGCGGCGGCCACCAAAGACAGCGATTCGAAAAATTTTGTGCAGATTCAGGGTGAATCGGGCTATATTAATGCGGGGCCGACGGCAAGTAATTTGCGGGACGGTTTTTCCCTGGTTACCAAAGATGGAACAGAACAGTATAACGTCCAGGATTTCGAAAACGTTCTTTATTATGAAGCGCTTGATTTTATCGCCGCCTATGAAGCGGGGAATCCCGCGGACTGTCTTCCTGCCCTGGAAGATAGTCTTGTAAGTGCGGAACTTATGGATAAAGCCCGTGCCGATGCGGGTATTGTTTTTGCGGCGGATCATTCCCGCTAAGTATTGACTATGAAAATGGGATTTGCCCGGAAAGATATAAGCCCAACCCAATTACTAAAGGCTGGTCATACCGGGAAAAGCAGCGGTTCTGATGTTGTTCCCTTGGCAGGTTACTTACTGGACCGCCGCTGCCAGGGAATCCACGACCGGCTCTATGCCCGGGCGCTCGTCTTTAAGGGAAATGCCGGGTTAACGGCGATACTGCAGCTGGACCTTCTTAACCTGGACCATATAACTTTGGAAAAAATTCATAAAGGCCTTGCCGCCCTGGGGCTGGAAAAAAAGCAGCTCCTTGTCTGTGCCGCCCATACCCATTCAGGGTTTGGAGGAATTTTTGACACCAGCCGGGGAATTAACCAGGAGCTGCTTCCCCTGTTGGGGGCTTTTGATCCCCATTTGCTTGATCTTGTGGTAACCCAAAGCCTAACTTGTATCGCCGAAGCCGCCGCTTCCTGTGAAGAGACCATGGTACGGATAAACCGGGGAACCATAGACAGCCTGGGAGCTAACCGCCACGATCCGGATTTACCTGCCGACAAGGATTTTTTTGCAATGGAATTGTACCGCATAGACCGGAAAAAGGTGCTTCTTTATAACCTCAGCTGCCACCCGACAGTGATGAATGGTGAAAATCTCCTTTTAAGCGCCGATTTTCCCGGTGCGGTAGCGGCACGGCTTGAAGATGTTCCCGAAGGGTATGATATGGTAGTGTTTATTAACGGCGCCGCCGGAGATATGAGCACCCGTTTTACCCGAGAGGAAAGCAGTTTTACCGAATGCAGCCGCTTTGCCCTTCTTATTGAAGAAACCCTAAGGGCGCTGAAAAACGGCGTATTCCTGCCGCTGGAAAAAGTACAGCTTGAGTACCATACGATTTTGCTGGACCGGGCGGAAATACCGGGACTGGAAACCGCCGAAGTTAACCTGGCGGCGGCGCTTCAAAATCTGGATATGGCAAAAAGTCATGATAATCCGCAAAAAATACGGAAAGCAGAATCCTTTGTAGAAGGGGCAAAGATTAATCTTATTAAGGCACAATACGCCGCACCGGTTAAGCGGCGGAAAACAACAAAAGCCGCCGCTAAGGTTTCCGCCAGAGTACGGAAACCTGCGGCGGTTTTGAGCGAAATACCGGTAGAAACGGGGATACTGCGGATCAATTCCACCACGGCAGTATGTCCGCCCCTGGAACTGTTTTCCACCCTGGCCCTGCCCCTAAAAAAAGAAAAATCCGTAGAAATTTTTGGTTATGCGAATGCACTCCTGGGATATCTGGCAGACAGAGAAGCTTACGACAATATGGATTACGAAGCCCTCTCCAGCGATTTTAAACGGGGCGAGGGTGAGCGGTACATTGAATTGATGGCGGCATTGCTATAACAGCAAAAATGATATAAACTGTAGTTAATGCCCCTTGATTTAATAGCCTTTGATTTAGACGGAACAACCCTTTCCACCAATAAAAAAATAAGTCCCGGCAATTTTGCCGCCCTCAAAAAGGCCCATCTTGCGGGGGTAAAACTTGTTCCCTGCACAGGCCGTTCCCTCCACGAATTGCCGCCGGAACTGAACAGCCTTATCGACGAATTTGGTTTTTCCGTTTTTCCCTATATGATTACCGACAATGGCGCCCAGGTCTATGAGCCGCCGGGCAAACGGCAGCTTTTTACCAAGGATCTGCCGGAAAAAACTGCCCTGGCGATCCTGGCAGAGGGGAGAAAACGCCTGGTTCTTACCTATGCCAGTTTTGGGGTTGGAGGCGCTACGGACAACCAGGGTATTGTCTGGGATGCGGCAGAAGCACAGGATTTTATCGAAGAATATAAACAAAAGTGGGGCCTTCCCTTTGCCAATCTGGAAGATCTTATCAAGTGGAACTGCGGGGCGGTTAAGATTTCCATGAACTTTGTCCACCTGGAAGAAAACAAAAAATGTTTTGCTGAGTTTTCCGCCTGGGACGGCATTGCCCTTTCTTCCGCTGCGGAAGAAAATCTTGAATTTATGACTGCGGGAATCAACAAGGGAGAGGCCCTCCGTTTTATTTCGGACCATTCGGGGATCCCCATGGAACGGATCATGGCCATTGGGGATAATCACAACGATATGGAAATGGTCAGCGGCGCCGGTTTCGGCGTTGCCATGGGAAACGCCGTGCCGGAATTAAAAGAAAAAGCCGCCTGGGTTACCGCAGCAAATGACGATGACGGCCTGGCCCTGGCTATAGAAAAAATGCTTGCCCGGTAACACGCAGGGGGTGGCTACCCCTCGAACGCTAGTGAGAGTGGCAGCTACAGCGGCGAAAACTGATTTTCCGCCAAAAAAGCCTTGACGGCGTTTACCGCCTCATCTTCGTCTTCGCCGGAAAAAGTCATGGTCATTTCCTGACCCTGTTTTAGGGTCAAAGCCATGACCCCGATAATGCGCTTGGCGTTGACCATCTTTCCCGGTATCCCAAGCTGGATGTCGCTTTTGTATTTGGCCGCCAGTTTTACCAACAGCCCTGCGGGCCGGGCATGAAGTCCCATTTCATCATCGATCCGGTACTTGATTTCCTGCATAATCTCTCCTATGCCATCTCTCTAATTTGTTTACGCAGACCCAGGATAAAGGACGGCGAAACCGAAAGTTCATCGTAACCCATGGAAAGAAACGTCTTGGTCATTGTTCCGTCCGCCGCCAGTTCCCCGCAAATTCCCGCCCAAATTCCTGCCTTGTGGGCGTTTTCTGCAATCATCCCCAAAAGTTTAAGCAGGGCAGGGTGATGAGTATCCAGGTACTTTTCCAGGTGTGCGTTCTGCCGGTCAATGGCCAGAGTATACTGGGTAAGGTCGTTGGTACCCACGCTGAAAAAGGCCGCTTCTTTTGCCAGTTCTTCGGTACAAAGAGCCGCAGCGGGGGTTTCCACCATAATACCAAGTTCCAGTTCTCCTGCGCTTATTCCCTTGTCAGTCAGTTCTTTTTTTGCCTCTGCGGCCAGTTCCTTGCAGCGCCGTAATTCCCATACCGAGGTAATCATGGGGAACATGACGGCCACCTTGCCAAAGGCCGCCGCCCGGTAGAGGGCCCGCAGCTGGGTTTTAAACATCTCTGTCCGGTCCAGGCATATCCGTATTGCCCGGTATCCCAGGGCGGGGTTTTCTTCTTCGGGAAGGCCAAAATATTCGGCTTGTTTGTCCGCCCCTATATCCAGGGTACGGATAACCACCCGTTTGCCTTTAAGGGCTTCCGCCGCCGCCTTGTAGGCCGCAAACTGCTCTTCTTCGCCGGGATAATCGTTCCTGCCCATGTAAAGGAATTCACTGCGAAAAAGACCAATACCTTCCGCATCGTTATCCAAAACCGCCTGGAGATCCTCGACACCGCCAATATTGGCGGCCAGTTCAATTTTTTTGCCGCTTTTTGTTACCGTAGGAAGCCCTTTAAGGACCTCCAGTGATTTTTCTTCCGCCCGGTCAGTTTCTTCCTGTTTTTTAAGGTTTTTTTCTGTTTCGGCGTCCGGTTCCAGGTAGAGTATCCCCGTATGGCCGTCCACCGCCGCAGCCTTTCCTTCAAAGTTTTTGTTCAGGGGAACGGATGCCTGCACAATGGAGGGGATCTTTAAAATCCGGGCCAGTATGGCAGTATGGGAATTGGTAGAACCCTGACGGGTTACAAAGGCCCGGATCAGCTTTTTATCCATTGCCAGCGTATCGCTGGGGCTTAGGTCTTCGGCAATAACCACCGATGGTTTGGTAAGGGAAAAGGCGGTATCCGTTCCGGTAAGTATGGCGGTAAGCCGCCGGGCAATATCTGCAATATCAGATGCCCTGGCCCGCATATAAGGATCTTCCAGGGCGGCAAATTGTTCGTAGAATTCTTTACCCATCCGGTCCACTGCGGCAGCCGCCCTGGAAGATCCGTTCCGGACAAGGTTTTCTACTCCTTCAAGGAAATCATCGTCCTGCAGCATCATCCTTTGGACATCAACAATAAGGGCTTCTTCTTCGCCCACTTCTTTTTTGGTTTTTTCATAGAGTTCTTCAAGCTGATCATCAGCGGTCTTTATTGAGGAGGTAAAAGCCTTCCATTCCCCATCGGGATCTGAGGAAGGGCTTGTATCTATTGCAAGCGCCTGTTTAACAAGCACACAAGCCTTGCCCCAGGCAATGCCGGGAAACACGGTTTTTCCGGAAAACTGTTCCATAGTTGTTAGTATACTAGATGAATACAAAAATGCCAATGCAAAAAGAACACTTTTTTTGTAAAAACAAACAAGAAAGGGGAGTGTCCCCGGACTTTTAAGAATAAGAGCGGGAAACGGGAGTCGGACCCGCGACATCGACCTTGGCAAGGTCGCGCTCTACCACTGAGCTATTCCCGCAATATATGAGCCGCGAAGGGATCGAACCTTCGACCCGCAGATTAAGAGTCTGCTGCTCTACCAGCTGAGCTAGCGGCCCGTTTGCTCCCATAGCAAGAAGCATAACAGCCGCACGCCGGTAGATACGGCTTTATTGCGTTCGACAGGACTCGAACCTGCGGCCTACGGATTCGAAGTCCGTCGCTCTATCCAGCTGAGCTACGAACGCATTGGGCGGCCGGCGGGTTTTATCCTTAAAACCCCGCACCACCCAAGGGTGGATGACGGGGTTTGAACCCGCGACGACCAGATCCACAATCTGGGACTCTACCACTGAGCTACATCCACCATCAATAAGAACAAGTATATAATGCCCGGAAAACAAAAAAATGTCAAGCTTCCACCGTGCGAATTTAAGTCAATATCTTGCTTTTTTATACCGATGATCAAAAAGGAGGCAGGTATGGAAAATTCCCAGGCTTTTTCACTGGTATTGTTTAAGGAAGTTGAACTTTTGGAGAAAATCCCCCCTCTCCAGGCCCTGCTCCGGGATGCGGTTATCAAGCGGGAATGGACGGATTATGAGATATTGATGGAATCCATAAGCGAAATTGGGACTCATTTTGATATTCTGGAGAAGGACCGGGAGGCCCTTTTTAAGACCCTTGCAGAAGGGGAAGAACCGGATTCTTTTTATGCCTATGCTGCCAGGCTTCCTGAAGGGGAGCGGGAGGAAATTTCCATCCTCTACCGCAAGCTCAAAATAACGGCGCTCCAGATAAAGATAGCCAATGATACCCTTATGGAATACCTGAGGGAGATACGATCCGCCGTCAGCGGGGTGCTGGAAAAGGCTTACCCGGACAGGCGGGGTAAAATGTATTCCCGCCGGGGTACCGAACGGGAAGCCGATATGCGAAGTCTCATGGTAAACCAGACGTTTTAAGAGGAGCGTTTTATGACATCAACCTTTCAGGGGATAGAAATAGGCAAGCGGGCTATGGTTGCCCACCAGCAGGCCATGACCACCACAGAACATAATGTGTCAAACATGAATACCCCCGGTTATTCCCGGCAGCGGGTGGAACTTTCCGCCTTCGAGCCCATATACCTTCCCGGCCTGGAACGGGAGGAAACACCCGGCCAGATAGGCCAGGGAGTTATGATCGAACGGATTAGCCGTCTGAGGGATCAGCTTTTGGATCAGCAAATTGTGGCCCATTCTTCTGCCGAGGGGTACTGGAATGCCCGGGATCCCTATATACGGCAGATGGAACAGGTCCTCCACGAAGTAAACGGTCAGTCAATCCGGGAAGGGCTGGACAAGTTCTGGGATTCCTGGCAGGAACTGGCTAATATGCCCGCGGATATACCTGCCCGGACAGAATTGGTAGAACGGGGTAAAACCCTGGTTGACCGGGTTGAAACAAGCTTTAAACAGCTTAAGGGTCTGCAGGATATGGCAGAACAGGATATCCGCATTACCGTTAACCGGGTAAACGATCTTTCCCGGCAGATTGCCGGCCTTAATAAAGATATCCAGCGAATCCAGGCCCAGGGGGATAATCCCAACGATTTGATGGACCGCCGGGACCTCCTGACCGATCAATTATCAGCCCTTATCGACGTTACCGTAGACCGCCGGGATCCGGATGAATTTATGATCCATACTGCGGGTATGATTCTTGTCCAGGGCAGCCTTGGCAGAGAATTTTCCATCCATCAAGATCAGGGAGAAGAAGGGTATTCACGGGTATACTGGCAGGAAACAGGTCAGGAAATTCGGTTCCAGGACGGAAGCCTCAAGGCCCTCTTTGAACTGCGGGATAATACCATAGAAAACGAAATTCGTTCCCTGGATAACTTTACCATGAATTTTATCGACCTGGTAAACGAGGTTCACCGTGATGCCTATGGCCTTAACGGAGCCACGGGAAATGATTTTTTTGTAGAACGGCCCTTTGTAACCAATGTGGACGGTAACTACGACCGGAACGGGGATGGTGAAGCGGATTCCACGTATATTTTCCGGATCAACGGAACCAATGCCTTGGAACCGAATGTCCAGACCGGGCTTGAAGGAGTTATCACCCTTTCCGGACCACGGGGTAATGTAGAAGTACCCTACTATCCCACCGATACGGTGAAGGACATTATCACCCGGGTAAACAATTCCGGCGCCGAAGTAGTGGCCCGGCTTAACCGGGAAGGACAGCTCCAGCTTAAAGGAATCCCCGCAGAAGGCTGGGAAAATCCCGACTTTGTGATCCGCCATGTGGAAGATTCGGGGTATTTTCTGGAAGGATATGCGGGATTGCTTAATGCCCGCGGACCCGAAGGGGCCTTTGACTGGGGCGGCGCCGGAGCAGTGGCGGCTCTGCAAGGCGGCGCCAACGATCGTGCGGTGGCCCCCACGGCACATCCTGCCGGCTGGCTCGAAATAAATCCTGCCATTTTACGGGATGTAAGCACCGTGGCGGCAGGTTTTGGCCAGAACGGCAGGCCAGCCAATGCCGGTAACGGCGAAGCAGCCCTGGCGGTGGCAAGTATCCGTCACGACCGGGTCATGGTGGGAAAAAACATGACCTTTTCCGACTATTTTTCCGATATCACCGGCCGGGTGGGCGCCCTGGGAGAACAGAGCCGCGACCAAAAGGCCAGCAAAAACGAAACAATGAAGGCCCTCATCGAAGAACGCCAGTCCGTGGCGGGGGTCAATATTAACGAAGAACTGGCGGACATGATCCGCTACCAGCATGGGTTTAACGCCGCCGCCCGGTTTATTACCACGATCAATTCCATGCTGGATACGATTATTAACAGAATGGGTGTGTAGACCCAAGGGTTTACCTTTGACTATAAGGAGTAACGAATGAGAAGAGTATCTTCCGATATGCCTATCACGGATTTGCAGTACCGGCTGCGCCGTCAGGAAGAGGGGCTTGCTGCTATAAAATCAAAAATTGCCTCCAATACCCGGATTAAGGATCTGCGGGACGATCCGCTGGCGGCATCCCATGCGGTACGCTACGATTCCTATCTTACCCGCCTGGAACGCTACGAAAAAAATACCCAGTTTGCCAAAGAACATTACGACCTGCAAGACAGCTATCTTGGGGAATTCAACGACATACTCCAGCGGGTACGGGAATTGGCCGTGACCGGTTCCACCGGAACTAACGGACCGGATGAAACAAAATATATCGCCATCGAAGTCAATGAACTGCTTAAAGAACTGGTGGATCTTGCCAACAAAAGCGGCCCCGACGGCAAACAGCTTTTTGCCGGAGACAAGGCCTTTACCGAACCGTTCAGGATTATCGAAGGAACCATAGAAGGGGGCGGGGAGTCCATGGTGGTGGGCGTGGAATACCGGGGCGCCGGAGCAAACCGCCGGACAGAAATTGGCGATGGTTCCTATGCCGCATTGGACATAGGCGGCGGCGAAGCATTCTGGGCAGAAAAAATGAACATCGTTTCCCGTGTGGACGGTACCAATTACCGGGTTAATGAAGAAACTTCTATTTTTGTGGATGGACATGAAATAAAACTTACCGCCGGGGATACACTTCCTGCCATCGTGGCAAAGATCAATGAATCTCCCGCGCCGGTAAAGGCCTATGTGGACCCCCAAACCCGCGGACTGGCGCTTAATGGCACCGATGCACACCTTATCAGAATGGAGGATCGCCAGGGGTCCACGGTACTGCAGGAACTGGGAGTAACACGGGCCACCAACGATCCCTATGCGCCCAACTGGAACGAAAGCGCGCTTGTGTCGGGAGGATCTGCCTTTGATATGGTTATCCGCCTTAGGGATTCCCTTTACCGGCATGATCAGGAATTTGCCGGAAGCCAGGGTCTGGGCGGTATAGACCTGGCCCTTTCCAACATAAGTTCCCGGCGTACAACAGAAGGAAGCCGCCGGGAACGGGCAGCGTTTGCCTGGCAGCGGCTGGGCGAAGAAATTGAACAGGTTACCGCAGCCCTGGGACGGGAAGCAGGGCTGGACTATGAACATGCAGCCATGGAACTTTCCATGATGGATTTTGCCCAGCGGGCGGCCCTGTCCACTGCGGCAAAAGTAATTCCCCCAACACTGCTTGACTTTTTACGTTAATACGGTATTTTAGGAGATTACGGTGAAGGTTTATACCAAGGCATACGGACCAATTGAGGTGGATGAACGGCAGCGGGCTACATTTCCCGCGGGCCTTTTCGGTTTTGAGACCATCACAGACTATGTACTTATAGACGCTGAACGGCAGCCTTTTTACTGGCTCCAGTCCCTGGAAGCGGAACACATAGCCTTTATTATTATCAATCCCTTTTTGTTCCGGCCAGATTACGAACTTGACATTGACGATGAACTGCTTAAGGATATTGGTATTTCCAGTCCCGACAAGGCGCTTATCTTTTCTATTGTTACCATTCCCCCCTCTGGTCCCATGACGGCGAACCTCCAGGGGCCGCTGATCATCAACCGGGATACCCGTATAGGCAAACAGGGCATTCTTACCGATCCCCGGTGGAAGATTAAACACGATGTTCTGGAAGAGTTAAAAGGGGCCGGCAGCATAAGGAAGGATCCATAATGCTGATACTTTCACGAAAGATCAACGAAAAGATTATGATAGGCGATGACATCTCGATTTCAATTATCGAGATCCGGGGAGATCAGGTCCGTATCGGCGTGGATGCCCCAAGAACAGTAAAGGTATTCCGTCAGGAAGTATTTGATGCCATCCGGGCAGAAAACCGGGCCGCCGCAGAATCTACTCCGGTGTTCCCCGAATTTGACTTTGGCGCAAAACGGGATCCGCTTTAACGTAACATCCAAGTCATCCGCCTTAAACTTTAGTCCTTGTCCTGGTTGGTTTGGTACAGATCGTTAAATTCTTCCGCTATATGGTAGAACACCTCAAGTAAAGCCGGATCAAACTGGGTTGATTTTGATTCCATAATTTTTTCCACCGTTTTGGGATGATCAATCGCCGGTTTATAACTGCGCCTCATCCGCAGGGCATCGTAAACATCGGCAATGGAAACAATCCTGGCTGCCAGGGGAATCATGTCTCCTTCAAGTTTAAAGGGGTAACCCGAACCGTTCCACCGTTCATGGTGTGAAAGGGCAATTTCCTTGGCCATGGGATTGGGGTAAGTAGAAAGAATAAATGCGCCATTTTTGGTATGTTCCTGCATTACTGTCCATTCCCAGTCAGAAAGGGGGCCTTCCTTGTTTAGGATGTCATCGGGGGTACCGATTTTTCCCACATCGTGCATGGAAGCAAGAAAGCCGATGTTATCAATAAAATCGGCATCAATGCGTTCATAGTCTGTTTTGTTGTACAGTTCCTTTGCCAGGCGGCGGGAATAGTGGTTTACCCGGGTAATATGTTTGCCCGTATCATTATCCTTGAGTTTTGACGCTTCCAGAAGACTCATAAAGACAGAGCGGAGCAGCTGGCGGTTTTCTTCGGTTACATCGTCAAACATGACGGTAAATTCTTCCGGATCCTTGCTGTCGGGGTTCAGGGGAAACAGGTACAGTTTGGTTTGAATGGTAGCCATTTCCCGTGATTTGATCTTTACCTCTCCCTTCCAGGAATAACCGTTAGTTCCTTTAAGTATCGTCTCACGAATTTGCCGGATATCGTCGAGATCAAAAAATTTGCCAAACAGATCCGTTAAGTATTGCCCAGCAAGATTTCTAAACCCATGGAGCAAATTTTTACTTGCTTCATTGGCGTAGAGGATTTTAAGTTTCCGGTTAATAAAAAAGACAGGAAACATACTTTTTATATAAGGATTATCGTTGGTGAGGAATTTTGATGTATCAACCGAATCGTCACTGGGAGTTTCTATTTCATCAGAAAGTTCATCCAGCTCATCCGGTTCCTCTATTTCTTCCATTATCCGTTTAACTCCGCATCACTTTTTCTTAGGTATCGGGGGCTCGCGGCAGAACCAGCCCCAGTTGTAAGTATACCCCGTTCCATGCTTAGGTTCAACAATTCCGCCGCATGGCCGCGGCCATGGGCGGGATCGATACAAACGCCGGGAAAAACTTCCAGAAGCCGGGGAAAAACCAAAGGAGCGGCGGGACCGGTAACCAGCAGGGCAGGGCAGTCTGCTGCTTTTAGGGCGGCAATAAGCTGTTCCAAACCGATGTCCATATATGACCCCGTTAGCTTTCCCGCTTTGTAGAAGGCGGTAAAAAACGAAGCCTTCTTTGCGTCCAGTACTGGGAGAACAATGCCGGGCCAGAACGAAAGCGAATATGCCATGCAGTCCAGGGTTGGTATGGGAAGAATGGGAATTCCCAGGGCAAGGGAAATACCTTTGGCGGCGGCAAAGCCGATACGGAGTCCTGTAAAAGAACCGGGACCTTCCATACAGCTTACCCCTTCCAGTTTTGTCTTGTCCAGACCTGCCATGTTAAGGAGTGTATTGGCGCCGTCCATAATACACTCCGAATGTTTGGTCTCTGCCAGTTCCAGATAAAAACGTCCTTCGCCGCTTCCTTTGGCGCCATCTGTTCTATCTGCCGAAAGAGCCAAAGAGCAGCTGTCTGCGGCGGTGTCAAAGGCGATAATGTTCATACATGTCTCCTGTCCTGGTACCGGATTTTCCGCCTGCTGTCTTCCATGATATCAATAGTAACGGCGAAAACAGTTTCCGGCAGCAGACAGAGCCGTTCCGGCCATTCAATAAGACAGATGCCCTTACCATAAAGCAGGTCCTCGCCGCCTGCCAGACGGAAATCATCGTCTCCCGAGAGGCGGTAACAATCCATATGGTAAAAGGGAATACTTCCAGTAAAACCGGAAACCGCCTCATACTCGCTGATAATGGTATAACTGGGACTTGTTACCTGTTCGCTTATACCCAAAGCACGGGCAAAACCGGCGGCAAAAACCGTTTTCCCCGCACCGAGTCTGCCCGTAAGCGTTACGATACTTCCCGGTCCCAGCCGGGCGGCAAGGTTTTCCGCAATGTGAGCGGTTTCCTCCGCAGAGGAGGAGTTGTATTCTCCCTCAGCCGGGAAGTCCACCTGTCTCGTCCAGTATGGAAATGAATTTCTTTACTTCCTTGGTTAACAAAGCAGTGGAAAGCCCGATTGATTTTACCATAGAAACAAAACCCACGGGCCTTAACGAGGTTATTATCAACAATATGGGAGATGTGGATTATCCCCTGCTTCCGTTAACCAAGGAAGTAAAGAAATTCATTTCCATACTGGACG
>BNVB01000015.1 GCA_025997795.1 Spirochaetia bacterium
CAGTGAAAACATTTTGGAATTCCTCGCCCAGGCATACCGTACCGGCGAAAAACTTAAGCGATCCAGCAAATGTAGGTATGCCTGGGCGAATTCTACAAGCGTTTTCACTGCCCTATTACCCTCCCCGGTACGGAGCCTGCACGCCAAGGCTCAGCCCTATAATGTTCTCCAATTTTCGCTTTGCCATCTCTTTTACAATATCGGGAGGCAATCTGCTTAAAAAACGCTCATTTCCAAGATGCCATTTATTGGATTCGGTCTCGACAACCGGAGGAATATCCGAACAATCAACCGGATGTTTTTTCATTTCTTCCAGTTCCCGATCTATCTGCATTTTTTCATCCAATGATTGATTCAAGAATTTCATAGTACCCCCTTATTTCCTCCGAAATCGCATTTCGGGCTGAAAAAATTCGTATCAAATCATCCCGGTACGTAACCGAAACAGTAATGAACGAACCGTTAACCAAACCAGTTATTGAACCGGTAATATTAAACCTGTCTTCCATCCCGGAATTTCTCTCATCGTATATTTCAAGATAAAATGGATCATCATATACAGCAGAAGCCGTTTCAAAGCTTATTTGGTGTTTCTTCTTGTTTTGCTCATTTTTATAAGGATTCCAACTTTAGTGGAAACCGGGGTTCCAGATAAAACGATTTTTATACACCACATCATCTTTATGCATTACCAAACCTCATAAGGTAAGTATAGCATGAAATGCTTTTTTTGAATGGGACGGAAAGGCGGTTTTTACCGCCGCATCCGTCACCCAGCGAAAACCCGCCCCGCATGCAGTAAATGCGCCTTGGCGGGAGTATGTTGCACTGGGGGAGGGTAATAGGGCAGTGAAAACATTTTGGAATTCCTCGCCCAGGCATACCGTACCGGCGAAGAATTTAAGCGATCCAGCAAGTGTAGGTATGCCTGGGCGAATTCTACAAGCGTTTTCACTGCCCTATTACCCTCCCCGATGGGGTATTTACACGCCAAGGCGAAAATCTTAAACGATCCAGCAAGTGTAGGTATGCCTGGGCGAATTCTACAAGCGTTTTCACTGCCCTATTACCCTCCCCGATGGGGTATTTACACGCCAAGGCGCAGCCCTATAATTTGGCAATTTCTCCCACCGGCAGCCCCGTATACCCGGCTATCTGGTTTTCAGGCACACCCCCGCTTTTCATATTGCGGGCAATTTCCAGTTGCTTTTGTATGAAGCCATCTTCCACTCCTTCCTCATAACGGACCGCAAGGGCATCGTCCATGTTCCATTCTGTAAGCAGCATATTTTGTACCTCCGAAGCATTGGTTTCCAAAAATACCCGTAATGTATCTTGTTTTATACACCAGTTTATTCGCCGGGGGGTCGAATACCTTCCAGGGCGAAATTCCTCTTTAGGGAACAAATGGCGGGGTATGAGACCACCCAGTACAATCAACTTCCTATCGACCGAGGCTCCTGTCAAAAAAGGCTTAACCATCCAGATACCCCGTCCTTCAGGGCGGGGAGCCTCATTGCCTTTTTAGAGCGTTTTCCAGGCCAAGGCCAGCCGTCTCGTATTCCCGGATTTTGGCTATCAACAGGGCATAATCAGCCAGGGTTTTACTCTGCTTTTCCAAATCCGGGTTGCGGCCATGGTTGATATTATAAACCGTTACAACAAGCTCAAGATCAATATATTTTCCGTATTCAGCACGGGATTTTCTGTTTTGTTCCTGTTCAACAATACGTCTGCCTATAAGCCAGTTTGCTTCCACTTGGGCGAAGTTGATGACGGCATACGTCTTTTGACGGGCTTGCTGTATAATTTTTTTGAGTTCATCTAAAAAGTCATTCTCCTTTTCTGTGTTTATAATCGATTTCTTAGCCATGATGTATAATACTCCTTAATAGTATATTAAAAATGGCGCGTTGTAATAACCATTAATATAATTGGTTTCTAGACTGTTAATAAAGATTTTCCGGTTTGGAAATAGGGACAGATGGTTTTTGTTACTTGGTACTCTCTTGGCAAAACTCCCATTAGAATTTATCCATAGAGTAAACAATATTAAGTCCAATATTATCTCTCCCGTGGTTGAATATAATTTGGTTCATTTTCAGCTGCAATATAATATTCGTCTTTAAGTATCATAAATATCAATATCACACATCTCAATAAAATCAATTATCTTTTTCTCTAAATCAGCATCCCATTTCTTTATATCACACTCCCAAATAACAATGACTCGCCAGTTAAGTTTTTCTTCCCAAAACTCCTTTCGGGTCGTTGGTTTTGATGCAAATTTACAGTTGTGGCGGTGCCAAAAACAACCGTGTACAAATATTATTGCATTGTATTTAGGAAGTATTATGTCCGGCTTTCCAGGTAAATCTTTTCGATGTAGTCTATACCGGTATCCATTATGCCAAAGCCATTTACGGACAATTAATTCCGGCTTTGTATCCTTTGAACGGATACGGGACATATTAAAATGTCGCTGTTCGGGGGTTAAAACATCCATGATAATCATTTAGCTGATATCATTGCATTGCCCAATCTGTTTGCATGATTTGCTATTTTTGACTGAATATCAAAGGCAAGGTGGTCCTTAATTGCGAAGGCAAAAGGTGGTATCATTGTATCATCCCACCAAACGGAAGATAAACTCCCAAAATGAAATATTAAAATACAGGGTTGTTGTTTCTGATCGTACCAAAAAGGTTCAATTTTACAAAGTGAATCTTTCGGGGTTACTTTTTGGAAAAAACTATTAACAGTATCAATAAAATTTTTAGAAATCCCCTTTGATTGTAACTCTGTGATTAAAGCCTGTTTTTTCTTTTCAAGCCATGCAGGTTTAAGACTATTCTCGACCTGTTGCAAATCAAGAATAGGGATAATAAGACCATATAATACACGAAAACAGTGTTTTGAATTATGTAAATATTTTTTATGCGCCATATCGCATGGAGGAGTGATAATTATCCCACACACTTTTGTTTCGGCAGGTATATCACCATCGGGAAAGATATTTTTACATAATGCTTCTCGTAAATGAATATCTGGAGGACACATTATATAAACATTACCAAACTCAACCTTTTTATTCGGATAAAAGTCAAAAAACAAGGAAGAATTCATTTTCGCTACTTGTTCGAGTGTTAATGGCGTATTTGTCAAGGGCATACTGTATGAGAACGTTTTTAATTTAATACTATTTTGTACACTGTCACTGAAACTATCACTCAGTAATAAGAATGCATTTCGTAAATCTTCATCGCTATTACTAAGTGACCGTTCGCCAGTATATGATAATGACAAATTCCCAAGTAAAGATACAACTTTCGCTGACCATTCAGCTAAATTTCCAGTCGATACTATATCTGAAAGAAAATTATCAGAAAAATCTGATACCGTTTTTTCAAGATGATTTTCCCATTCCAATAAATAGGAAAATGCTCCAATATCCGTTAGTTTACTATCGATTTTTTTTAATAAATCTTCAATAGCATCATCACTGGCAAGCGATTCAATTTTTTCAAAATTTAAGTGATCAATAGGTTCAATACCGACACTCTTTAAATTTCCCAAAACCAAGTCAATTACTTTCTCATGCTTTGTCCAAAACACAATGAAATATGGTGATGTACTTTTGCCAATAATTCTTTCAACCCGAGCAAATACTGCCGAAGCCATTGTCGCATCAGAGGAACCAGCAGTTTCGAGCTCAATATCAAGAAACAAAATTCTTACACCTGAAAATGGTTTTTCAGGTAAATTATCCATGGAACCATCAAGCCAGAGACATGGTATTCCTCGTTTCCCTAATGCCTGTAAAAGTGGAGCAATTTCCCCAAAATCGTTATCAACAGCAACGACTTTCTGACTCCCTATTATCATTTTTATTTTTTCTCCTTGAATGCTAATAGAACTATTGCTCCGTCCTTATATTTTTCCGGCATCGGAAAGTCGCCAAAATCAGGGTAGCTAATTTTCCCGCCGAGTGATTCCATAAGCAATGTTGTTAAGTGTAGCCCTATTCCCATACCGACACCATCGGGCTTATATGTGACAAAAGGCTCGCCACGTTGTTCAATAGGGATTGTAAAGCCGGTTCCGGTGTCAGCAACAATAATCGTTGTATATCCTTTAATTTCAGATGAAATATCCAAAAAAATTGCCTTCTCATCTTTACCGGAGAAATCCATCCACCAAATTGAATTATCAATGAGATTCATTACCGCATTTACAACATGCGCTTCAGTACATACACCATCAAGATGCTCAAACCTCTCTCTAAATGCCGCATCTAATGTAATTCCATGCGAATTCAGGCGAAAATCCACATTGAAAAGTGCTTTTTCGATTATTCCCTTCAAATTTCTAACTTTTATACTACTTTTCTTCACTAATATGCTATACCCTTCTACAAGATTTGCAAGATTTTCTATTTGCTCTTTAATTCGCTCAATCGACATATCTTTTTCTAATCCAATTGTTACTTCCTTGAGAATCTTCTGCATCTGATGAATAACAACAATCAGATTCAAACCTGCCCCAGCACTTGAAATCAGATTGTTGGTAATGCGATCATAATCACTCTGTATTCTGTCAAGGCAATGATTTATTTCATTCGCCGCATCCTCAGTATCAACATGCTCTTTTACTAAAGCTTTAACTTCGGCAAGTGAAGAAACTACGGGTACTTTTTTCTCTACTGTCCCATATAATGTCCTAAGCTTTAGCTTATCAAGACTTCGACAATCCTCTACTGTCTTTAGAACTGAACGACAGGCATCTTTTAATGCTTTGTAGGCATCGTTGTTAAGAAAACCTTCACGGTCTGCGGTCTCACGTAAATCAGTACTTTCGCTTCCATTTAAATATACAGTTCCTAAAATCTGTCGCTTGCTGATTTTCATAGTTGGTTGGTTAATACGACGCGTTTCCATTTCAAGCCAATCGTTTTCTGGCTCGCCATAATCCCAAACCCTTAACTTATCTCTAAATATGCGTATTCCACCATTTGTAGATAAATAATTTTTAAATCCCTTTACATCTGATAACGTAGCTATTTTTAGAATTTTAGTATCAAGGTCAAATATAATTCCTTTGAATACAATAGTACCGATCTTTTCCTTAGCTAAATCGACAGTATATGGCTTTCTGTTTTCATCCGCACCAACAAGTCTTCTTGAAGTTTCAGCCAAATCATTTGTGGTTACAATTCTTTCCGTTATTCCCATCATATTAGGATAAGGAAGGAATGAATATTTAAAATCAGTTATATGGGTTCCAGAAAATATTGCTTCAAATGAATATAATTTATATTCGTTTATATCGTCATATTCCAACAATCCTTCGAGCCAGTTAGAACCATGTACGGTTAAATCCGATCTGAAATTTTCTATTCCATCAAATGGAGAATTAAGTGAAGTGATAGCCCTATGGCATTCCCGTACAGTAGCTCTATCCCAGGTGTTTTTAAGCCGCCGGATTGTTATTTTTGTTCCATGATTTTTTTTGAATGTTTCGGCTGGACGTTTCTTAAGTGTTATTGGAAAATCTTCGATATATTTGCTTTTATCTATAGCATCCCAATCAATAAGAAGCTGACATTCCTCTTCGCCTTCCATGCGGGAGACAACTTCTATCTCATGTCCAAGGCGATGAACTCCGAATCTGCCTATCCCCTTTTCGCCCAGAGGAATTCGATGATATTTTGGACTTCTGCTTTTATTTATTGTCTTTTTCTTATCGGCTTTGTTACTTGTGCCAATATCAAGCCATACATCTTTTAGTATTTCATAATTCATGCCCGTTCCATCATCTGTAATTATAATGGAACCTTCTTTTGGCGATTCAATATTCTCCATTTCAACTGTACAATAAGAAGCGTCAGCATCATAGGCGTTTTTAATCAATTCCATGAGTGCAATTGATTCTGATTTTATCAATTGCTCACCCATCTGCTCTAAGAGCCGGGCTCTAACTTTAAATTTTACTTTATCCGGCATCACCAAACCTCCAGTAATTTTTTTGCAATTCTTTCCGCCATTAAAACAGGAACCGCATTCCCAATTTGTCGAAATGCGGCTGATCTTCCGGGAATTCCACTGTCAGTTTCAAAATAAAAATCATCAGGAAAAGTTTGCAGCCGGGCTGCTTCACGGGGTGTGATTGAACGATTTTGTTTGATATTTGGATGGATATAATAGTGCCCATCCTTTGCAATATGAGCAACTACTGTATGCGAGTATTTCAGATTAGCAGCTACTACCTTAAATCTATCAGTGAATGCATCTCGATTATTATGAGTTTTTAAATAATTCGGAAGCATGTTATAATCTAATCGCTTTTTTTCTTTATTCCAGAGTTCAACTACCAGACGGTATATTTCAAGATCTTGTTCGGTATTTGGACGGGCCTGATGCAATGTGACTGGAAATATGTCATCTTTGATACCTGCATCATAAAGATAACTTCTGTCATACTTTTTCGTTTTACACGGTCCGATTTTACCTTTTCCGGATTTCAAAAATGGTAAATCACGGAATATTTCACGCACACACACACGCCCGGGATTCCATTTTTCAGGCTCAGGATATTGCAATGCATTTCCTTTTAATCTTCCAACCAGTATTATACGCTCGCGGTTTTGAAGAACACCAAAATCCACAGCTGATATTTTCTTTGTTTCAACTGTATAACCTATGTCACCAAATACTTTTTTCATATCATCAAGATAGCAGTTATTAGACTCATCTTTTGCGGATAACAAACCTAAAACATTTTCAAACAAGAAATATTCCGGTTGGTATTTTTCTAAAAATTTTGCATAATATTTATAAAGATAATTACGCTTATCACCCACCATTTTTTTGCTATCCCTGGATCTCCCAACAAGAGAATAAGCCTGACATGGAGGTCCCCCAATAATTAAATCAATTTTTTTATTTCCATTAATCTCATTAATATCTGAAAATATTTCAGACAATGTATCTTCACCTATTTCCGTATTAATAACTGACGATATTATTTTTTCAGGCACAAGTTTATATAACTCACCTCTGGTTATCAAATTTTTCAGGTAATTTATATAGGTCTCTTCACGGTTGTTTTCAACAAGCCAGTATCTAGCCATTCTGGTCTTTAAAGTATAACAGGCAGCACTATTCATCTCAACGTGGGCGACGGGCTGGAACCCGGCACGGATAAAGCCCTCGGACAATCCGCCCGCGCCCGCAAAGAGATCCAGAAAACGTAAATTATTTTGACCTGCATTAATCTGTTCCGGCATAGCACTAAACCACTCCCACCTTGTCAATCTCACCCATAATCCGGTCTGTTTCGGTCAGGGCAATGATGATTTTCCGGTAATGCTTTACATCATCGGCGCTTAAAACGCGCCCTTTCCGGTCTTTGAGCCATTTTTGGGCGGGCTGATAGCCTCCGATATAGAAGTCCCAGGCCTTTTGAGGGACATCTTCAAAGCAAAAATCATCATTTACAAAGACCTTCCCCTATATATATCGATATATATCGGTTTTTTTCAACCGATATCTTAACCGCCGCTGGTTCAGCGTCTACTTTTTCAAATGCCGGCCCTTCCAGAAGGTGAAGCTGCCTGACTTCGGCTCCCAGTGCTGCCAGTTTTCAAAAAAATGGTTCTATCGATTGGGTAGGGGATACGGGGAAGTCAATTTTAAGGAATTTCTTATAGGTTTCACCGACTAATTCCTTACCCTGTAATAAAATAGGGAAATAGTAAGCACCTATGGAAAAAGGTGAACACACCAAGCAAGATATTTGGAATTCCTCGCTCAGGCATACCCGGCGAAGAATTTCCGCCTAGGCGAAAATCTTAAACGATCCAGCAAACGTAGGTATACCTGGGCGAATTCTACAAGCGTTTTCACTGCCCTATTACCCTCCCCGATGGAGGATTTTCCCGCCAAGACCCAATTACTCGAATTTTCCCCTCCGTATACAAGCACCACGCTGGGTATTGCCATAAATAGTGTAGACCCCGCCTTTGTATGGAGGAAAACTATGGCGAACATTAAATCACACGACCCGATCATCGATCCCTGCTGGGACCCGGTATTCAAAAGTATTTTTACCAGGGATACCGTCCCCTCGGAAATAGCCCGGAAAAAACTGCTCTCGGCTATCCTGGAAGAACCGGTCAAAGAAATAAGTATAAGCGCCAATGAACCGCCGGTTTCCCGGCTGGACCAGCGGCAGATACGCTACGATATCCAGTGCCTCTTTAACTCCGGCGAACGGGCCGATATTGAGATGACCCTCTACCCGCACAAATGGGAAGTCTTCCGGATGGAGTACTATTTAAGCCGCCTCTTTGCTAATCAGGAAATCCGGGAAACATCTTCCGGTTCGTATAAAACCCTGAAACGAAGTTACCAGATTTCTCTTCTGGCACGGGGCCAGCTGTTTGAGGACAACCGTTTCGATCACCGATTTGTCTACTGCGACCCGGAAAGCAGAATCCCCTTCGGTGGACTAACAGCAATAATCACGTTAGAATTGGAAAAGCTGGGGGTAACAGCGGAAAAAGCAGTTTCCGCCATGAGCGAAAAAGAACGTTGGGCCGTATTTTTTAAGTATTACAACGATACGGAAAAACAGCCCCTGATACAAGAAATAACCCGCAAAGAGGAGGGCATAGCAATGGCGGCAGACGTAATCAGCGGATTTACCGCAGATGAAGTGGCCTTTTTCCATGAGATGGGTGTGGAAAAGTACGAACTGGATATGCGGGCTCACGCGCAGGAAGCTGAGGAAAAAGGTTGGGAGCAAGGCCTTGCGGAAGGTGAAGCCAGAGGTGAGGTTAGAGGCGAAGCAAGGGGTGAGGCCAGGGGCTGGGAGAGAGGCCGCAAGGAGGTGCTGGATCTGCTCAAAACGGCTGGCTATGACACCCAGGGTATAGAAGCGGCGCTGAAAAACAGCAGAAACAAGCCTGGATATTGACACTTTTGCGTTTTTTGGCATATACTACAAATTCCCAGTAGATCCCAGTGGACCCGCCGGCGGAGGCACAACCGGCTTGGCGGTTTCCTAAATATAGAGGAGTTGTTCCCATGAAGCGGACTTATCAGCCCAGCAAGGTAAAGCGGAATCGCAAATTCGGCTTCCGGGCGCGGATGAAAACCAGGGGCGGGCGGCTTGTGTTAAAACGCCGCCGTGCCAAGGGGCGGTACAAGCTTACCGTTGCAGACGAAAAGAAGCCCTATTAGTGAACCCCGCCGCCATACCGAAGGTTTAGCTCTGGCAGACCAGCGGTTTAGGCGGCAGGAACACTTAAAGAAAAGGGTTGAAATAACAAGGGTTTTTAAAAAGGGGCGGGCCGTTAGCTGTCCCGGTGTCAGATTGTTTTTTCTGACCAACGGATTATCCCACAACCGTATCGTGATCACCTTTGTACGAAAATACGGCAATGCGGTCCAGCGGAACAGGGCCCGGCGGACAAGCCGCGAGGCTTACCGTCTCTTAAAGGGCGGGCTTAAAACCGGGTACGACCTGGTTTTGCTGTTCTATCCGCGGGTAAGCGAAGGTCCGGAACCGCAAAAACGCCCGGACCTGGCAGAAAGCGCCGGACACCTAAAAATCCTTTTTAAAAAGGCCGGTATATGATACGGAAATTGGTTCTGCTCTTAATCTGGTTTTACCAAAAAGCTGTTTCGCCCTATCTGCGTCCCAGCTGCCGTTACTATCCCAGCTGTTCCGCCTATGCCTATGAGGCGGTACAAAAGTACGGCGCCTGGAAGGGGTCTTTTTTGGCCCTTAAACGGATCCTGCGCTGCCACCCCTTACATAGCGGCGGTTATGATCCAGTACATTAACATTAATTGAGGATTTTTTCATGGAAAAAAACACAATCATAGCGGTTCTTCTTTCTGTGGCCATATTATTCGGCTGGATGTTTTTACAGCCCATACTATCTCCCCCGCCGGAAACCCCGGCCCAGAATACCACGTCCGGCTCCGCTGCCCCAGCGCCAAATGAGTCCGGCGCTGTTTCGCCGGTCCAACCGGTGGTAGAAGCTGTTCAACCCGCCGGAACCAGTACCGCCGGATCCAGTGCTGCCGGGGTCGGCACCGCCGAGGCAGGTACCGCCGGAAATGCCGGCGCAGACGCTGGAACGGTAACAGCGGATTTACCCGGAGATGCCGGGGCTGTCACCGTTCCCGAAACGGAACAACAGGTGACCCTTGAAACGGACCTGGTCCGGGTGGTGTTGTCCAATGCCGGGGGCGATATGGTGTCGTATCAGCTTAAGGAACACAAGGACAAGGGCGAAATGGTAGAGATGATCCTCTCGGCCGAAAAAAATGCCCATGCCTTTACCCTGGCTTTTGGCGGCCTGGATGCCCAGCCGGTGGATTCCCTTTTCCGGGTTTCCCGGCCCGATCCCTTAACGGTGGAATTTTCCCGGGATTTTTCTGTGGCCGGTTCCGGGGGAACTTTTACCCTGGTAAAACGTTATGAATTTAGAAACGGCGAGTATATGTTCCGGCTTACTGTTTCGCTTACCGGGGCTTCCGGTTTTAATTTTAACAATGCTGCCTATACCCTGGGGTTTGGCCCCCAGATTGGTCCTTCGTTCCAAAAGCTTGATCAGCGTTATGAATACCGCGAGTACTATACACTGATTAACGGCAAGCGGCGCAAGGAAAAAGCAGGAGAAGCTGCCCCAACGATTATTGATACCCGTTTTGTCTGGTCTGCCATTGCGGGCAAGTATTTTACCGCCATCGCCATACCGGACAATACCCTCTATCAACTTGCTTTTTCCGCCAGGCCAGAGCCGGGACTTCCCGCCGCTTCGCGGATGTACCTGGTCCGGCCGCCGGTAAATGCCGGAACCAGCGATGTGTTCCATTTTTACCTGGGCCCCAAAAATCAGGAGAATCTGGGCCGTTACGATATAGGCGACAACAGCTTTAAACTGCGGGATTTGGACATTTCCAAAGCCGCCAGCAGCAGCGGTATCCTGGCTCCGCTGGAATCGCTCTTTAAATGGCTGCTCCAGATCTTTGTTAAATTGATCCCCAACTATGGCGTGGCAATCATCCTGCTTACCCTCCTGGTTAAGATACTGCTCTTCCCGCTGACCAAAAAAAGTTCCGAGGCCAGCATTAAAATGCAGGCCATTGCTCCCAAGATAAAGGAACTGCAGGAAAAGTACCGGAGTAACCCCGCCAAACTTAACGCAGAACTTGGGGCGCTCTACAAAAAAGAAGGGCACAACCCCATGTCGGGCTGTCTGCCGCTTTTGATACAATTCCCCATCCTTATCAGCATGTACAACCTCTTTAACAACCATTTTGATTTACGGGGCGCCATGTTTATTCCCGGCTGGATACCGGACCTTTCCCTGCCGGAATCGGTCTTAACCTTTAGCGCTCCGCTGCCCCTTCTTGGCTGGGATGCTCTGCGGCTCCTTCCCTTTATCTATGTGGGTTCCCAGATGCTTTACGGGCTTGCCACCAGAACCCCGGAACAGCAGGGGAACCCTTCGATGAAAATGATGATGTACGCCATGCCCCTTATGTTTTTTTTCATCCTGTATAATGTTCCTTCGGGACTGCTGGTATTCTGGATTTTTTCCAACGTTTTTACGCTGATTCAGCAAGTAATGCTGAACAAATACCTGGCGGCCAAAAAAGCCGCTGCCATTCCGGAAGCCGAAGGTCCGCCGCCAATTATCGCTCCCCGGCGCAAAAAGAAACGGTAATGTCCATAGTTTCGTGTTACTTCGTAACACTTCCGATTAACGTGGCAGTAAAACTGCCTTTTTATAGGAGTTTTGTGTTACTTCGTAACACTTCCGATTAACGTGTCGGCAAGCCGACTTTTTATAGGAGTTTTTTATGATATATGAATTCGAAGGCCGCACCGAAAAAGAAGCCATTGACCGGGCCGCGGAAGAACTGGGCATAGAAAAAGATGAATTTGATGTGGAAATTCTGGAAACCCAGCGCTCCGGGCTTTTTAAGAAAGGTCATGTAAAGATACAGGTTCATACCGATTCCGCAGTGCCGGGCAAAACCGCTGTTTCCGCTGTTTCCGCTCCGGTATCAGAACCCCGGCCCCGCCGCGCCCCCCGAACCGCCTCCAGACCCGACAACGAGGGCTTTGAACAAAATATGGTTTCCTTTGTGGAGGGGCTTATTGAACGCATGGGTTATGAAGGAGAAGTTACCATCCTTTACCAGGAAGAAAGCAAACTGGGATTAAAAATTGACTCGGAACATTCTTCCATTCTGATAGGGAAAAAGGGGAAAAACCTTGATGCCCTCCAGCTTTTGGCCAACATCTATGCGGGCCGCCAGGGCCGGGAAGATATGAGGATCATTCTGGACAGCGAAAATTACCGCATCCGCCGGGAAGAATCGCTGGTCCGGCTGGCCTATACCGTGGCGGACCGGGTACGGGAAAACCGGGGCTCGATCCTGCTGGAGCCGATGAATCCCTTTGACCGCCGCCTTATTCACACCACCCTAAACGATATTTCTGATGTTGAAACCAAAAGCGAAGGTGATGGGCTCTATAAACAGGTGCGGGTGTATTACCGCGGGTTAAGAAGAGGATAAAAACAGCCGCCTGAGCTGGTTCCAAAATCGGTTATTTTGTCACCAGCTCTTGCAGTTTTCAGGCAAAAGCCTTACAAAACTGCGTATTTTATAGGTTGCAGTTCCAAAATCTGACATTTTGGAACTGGCTCGTTTGATTAACAATTTTTGTAAAAAAATGCTTGACGAGTTGGAAAAACAGGTGCATAATAGTCGATGTTGAATGAGGCGGGAAGGAAAATGAAACCGGTTTCATGAAAGCGGTTTCATAAATTGTACCGTAACGGCGGGCACAGCGCCGCAAAAGGAACGATATGGACAAAGAATTATTACGGGTAGAACACATTACCAAGGCTTTTTCCGGTGTTTTAGCCCTCCAGGATGTTGGTTTTGACCTTCAAGCGGGTGAAGTTCACGCCCTTTTGGGAGAAAACGGGGCGGGTAAATCCACCCTAATGAAGATTATTTCCGGGGTATATACCCGGGATTCGGGGAACATGGTCATTAACGGGCAAAATATCGCTCACGACCTTACTCCCCATTCGGCCCAGGAAATGGGTGTCGGCATTATCCACCAGGAATTGAACCTGTGTCCCCACCTGACGGTGGCGGAAAATATCTTTCTAAACAGAGAATTTTCCCATGCAGCGGGGATACTTAACCAGAAAAAACAGAATTTTGAAGCCAAACAATACCTAAACCAGCTCAATTTGAATATTGATCCCGCCACTCCTACCAATAGGCTGCCGGTATCCAAGCAGCAGATGGTGGAAATTTGTAAAACGCTGTCCATGAACGCCAATATCGTTATCATGGATGAACCTACTTCGGCGTTGACAGAAAAAGAAATTGAAGATCTCTTTTCTGTTATTGCCCTGCTTAAACAACAGGGCAAGGGGATTATTTATATTTCTCACCGCCTGGAAGAGCTTTCCCGTATTGTAGACCGGGTTACCATACTGCGGGACGGCAGGTTTGTAAGAACCCTGAATTTTGCCGATACCAACCTGCCGGAAATTATCAACCTTATGGTGGGCCGCAGTTTAACCGACAAATTCCCCCGTATAGAAACGCCCCGGGGGAACAAGGTGCTGGAGGTAAAGAACATTTCTTCTTCCTATGGAGTGGGAGTAAAGAATGTATCGTTTGACCTTTATAAAGGGGAGATTCTGGCCTTCGCAGGACTGATGGGCGCTGGCCGTACCGAAACAGTGCGGGCCATTTCCGGCGCGGATAAAATGAGCGCCGGCGAAGTTATCCTTAACGGCAAGTCCGTTAAAATTAAGTCTCCCAAGGATGCCATAGATATGGGGCTGTTCTGTGCCCCGGAAGATCGCAAACGGGACGGCCTTTGTGTGCGGATGACCCTGGTAGAAAATATCACGCTGCCCAATCTGGATTTTGTGTCAAAATTCGGGGTTATTATGAACAAGGTCGAGGGAGAAAAATCCAAGGAAATGGTAAAGAGCCTGCGGATAAAAACTCCCAGTATAACCCAGTATGTGCGGAACCTTTCCGGAGGGAATCAGCAGAAGGTGGTTGTGGGCAAATGGCTTATGCGGGGCGCCCAGGTGGTTATTTTTGACGAACCTACCCGTGGTATTGATGTGGCTTCCAAGATCGAAATTTACAATATCATCAATGACCTTAAAAGAAACGGCATTGGGGTTATGTTTGTTTCGTCGGAACTGCCGGAAGTGCTGGGAATGTCGGATCGTATCATCGTTATGTGTAACGGAAAGGTTACCAAAGAACTGGTTACCAAAGATACGAATCAAGAAGAAATATTGCATTATGCAACACAATATTAACAACGGGGGTTATTGATGCCAAGTTTGACCAGGTTAAATCTGTCCAAGTCACAGTCGCAGATTCTGTCCTGTATTATTGCTATTTTTTTACTGGGGCTGTTTTTTACGTTTAAGTCGCCGTTTTTCTTTAATAGCGGTAATTTTTCGACGGTAGCTCAGCAGACTGCGGTTATTGCCATCATAGCTTTGGGCCAAACCTATGTGCTTATAACAGGCGGTATTGACCTTTCAATAGGCTCAAACATCGCTCTTTGCGCCATGGTGGCGGCAATGACCATGTCCCACGATCCGGATGTGGGAATTCACCCGGACCTGCCCATGTTCCTGGGCCTCTTGATGGGCCTTTTAACCGGTGTAGCGGCGGGGGCGGCCAGCGGGGCCATGATTGCCTTTGGAAGAATACCGCCCTTTATCGCTACCCTGGGAACCATGACGGTAGTCAGGGGTTTGGCCCTGGTAATGACCCAGGGTTATCCTATCAGCGGTATGCCCAATTCTTTTACTGCCATGGGAACAGGTTATAACTTTGGTATTGCCAATCTTTACGATATTGAGAAGGGCGGCCACTATGTGCCGGACGGGGTATTAAAGATTCCCAATATCGTGGTGATTATGATTTTAACGATTTTTGTTTTTGGTTTTATTTTGCAAAAGACCAAATGGGGCCGCCATGTATACGCCGTAGGGAGCAACTTTGAGGCCGCCAGGCTTTCCGGGGTAAATACCAAAAGAACGATCATGATGGTTTATATAGTTTCCGGCTTTCTGGCGGCTCTGGCAGGGTGTCTGCTGGCGGCGCGTGTATTTTCTGCCGGTCCTGCCGCCGGGGATGGTTATGAACTGGACGCAGTAGCTTCTTCGGTTATTGGCGGCACCAGTACCATGGGGGGCGAAGGAACAGCCATTGGCACCTTTATCGGCGCATTTATTATTGGCGTATTGCGTAACGGTTTGAACCTTATTGGTGTTAATCCTTTTGTACAAAAAATCGTTATTGGTATTGTTATTGTGGGTTCCGTATTTGTTGACCGGGTACGAAACCGGGAGCAAACGTAACCATAACGCAGACGTAAGATGAGGGATTTTTGGCGTTCGTAGTAATGCCTAAAAATAATACGAGGAGAGAAAAGATGAAGAAAAGAATTCTGTTCGCAGCAGCGGGTCTTATCCTGCTGGCTTCTTTGCCGGTATTCGGCCAGAAGAGTAGTTTTGGGAATAGCCCTGCCAAGGCCATTTTTATTGCCATGGACTCCATGGACCTTCACTGGCTTAAACTGACCAGGGGTGCCCAGCAGCAGGCTGGCAAACTCAAAATTGACTACAACAACAGCGCCCCCGCAGGAAAAGTTGATGCCAGTCAGCAGATTGCCATTATGGAAGATGCCATTACTGCCAAGTATGACATTATCCTCCTGGCCCCGCTCAATGCCCGGGCCCTTGTTCCTGTGGTAAACAAAGCCAAAGCCGCCGGTATTAAGGTGGTTCTGGTAGACTCCGGCCTTGATGCCAGCGCCAACTACGATGCCTTTATTGGTACCGATAACGGCGCCGCTGCCCGTCTTGCCGCCGACACCCTGGCCAAGGCCATTGGCGGAAAAGGCAAGGTTGCCATTGTTAACGCTCAGGCCGGTGCTGGTACTACCATGACCCGGGAAAATGAATTTAAGGCTCAGATTTCCGCCAAGTATCCTGGCATTACCATCGTGGGAACCCAGTATTCCGACGGCGACAAGGCCAAAGCCCTGAACATCGCCACCGACTTTATGCGCGCCAATCCCGATCTGGCCGCTATCTATGCCTGTAACGAAGGATCCACTGTTGGTACCGGTAATGCGGTAAAACAGGCCGGAAAAGCCGGAAAGGTTATTGTAGTTGGCTGGGACAAGAGCCCCGAATCCCAGGCCCTGGTTCTTGACGGCACCATTCAGGCTGTTATGGTCCAGAATCCCGCTGCCATGGGCACCAAGGGAATCCAGGCTGGTGTAGATCTTCTTAACGGCAAAGCTGTAAAGAGAGATATGCAGGACTCCGGTTGTACCGTTGGAACCAAAGCCAACATCGCTAAACTTTAACTGTTTTGGAGTTTTGCTTTGCAAAACTCCAGGCATAAAAAAACCTGACCGGTAAAACGGTCAGGTTTTTTTTGTTGACTCCCGCACCATAAGGCGGGGTTCGGTTAAATGTTTTACCACTTCTGTTTTGTTCTGTGTTATGTTATCCAGCAAAATTTCCGCGGCAATGCGGCCCATGTCATACACCGACTGGGATACGGTGGTTAAGGGTACACGGCACATGGCAGAGATTCGGATATCGTCAAAACCTGCCACCGCTACCTGGTCGGGAATGGTTATGCCCATCTCCAGCAGTTTAACAATAACGCCAATGGCCACATAATCGTTGGCCACAAACATACAGGTTTTTTTTGTTTTAAGGGAATAGGTCTCCGCCATGGATTGGGCAATGTGGTAACCGTCCTGGTAAGTCTTGGCATTGGAATACAAAATAGGCCGCAGGGCCTTCATGTCGATATGATCCTCAAAACCCTCTATACGGTCCACCACGGTTTGATGATCGGAAACCGGCAGGATCACCAGCTGCTGGAAGTCCAGGGTTTTTACATATTCTGCCATAAGCCTGCCGCCTTCGTAGTTATCGCAGCTTACATAGGAAATTTCCGGGTCCTCTGTACGACAGTTAAGCAGTACAAACGGGATGTTTGATTGTTTAAGCAGTTCCACCGCTTCACAATCCGGCGAACTGGGAGAAAGCAAAATTCCCGCAGTACGGCTTTTGATCATTGACCGGATATTTTGCAGCTCCCGGTCCGGGTGCCAAAGGGAACTCATAACCTGGAGTGTATACTTCCTTGCGGTGATCACGCTGTCTATACCGTCTGCCAGATCAATGTAAAAGTTGTTGGGAAATTCATCCACCACAAAACCAATATTTTTCATGGGGAGCCCCGCCAAACCCTGGGCCAGAGCGCTGGGGATATAGGAATACTTGTCTATAATAGAAAGAACCAGTTCCCGGGTTTCTTCTTTTACCAGGTTGGGCCGGGAAATAACCCGGGACACCGTGGATTTAGATACCCCGGATTCTTTTGCTATATCATCTATGGTGATATGTTTCATTTACAGAAAAAGTATACACCACTTGCTTGAAGAATTCAGTCCCCCCGGTTACACTTAAACCATGTACTTCCGTTCAACGGTAAATCTTTCGGCAGACCTTCAAACCGGATTAGCCGGAGACAGCGGGGCGGTTTCTTTTAAGGAAGCGGTGCTCCGGTGCCTCCCCAAAGAAGGGGGCCTTTATGTTCCCGATTCGGTACCGGACCTGCGCCCTTTTTTTCTTCATATGGGGGAAGAAACCGCTTACCCGGAATTGGCGGCGGCGGTAACCCCGCTTCTTTTTGAAGGGGATCTAAACCCCCTTTCCGCTTCCCGGGTGGCGGAAAATGCCTTTACCTTTGAGCCGGAACTGGTGCAGCTGGACGAAACCTTTTCGCTGCTAAACCTCTACAACGGCCCCACGGGGGTCTTTAAGGATTTTGGTATAAGCTTTTTGGCTGCCCTGCTGGAAGAATTACTCCAGGGAGAAACAGCCATGGTTATTGCTGCCGCCCGGGGAAATACCGGCGTTGCTATTGCCCGGGCTTTTGAACACCGGGAGGGAATTATTACCACCCTGCTCTACCCCGATGAACCCATCTACGGTTTGGAAAGCTCCAGTTATGTTCCCCAGGGGGGGAATGTAATTCCCATCAGGGTTAAGGGTACTCTGGATGACTGCCAAAAACTGGTAAGGGAAGTGATCCAAGACCGGAGTTTTGCTGAACGGTACCGGATAACCGGCGCTAACGCAATTAATCCCGGCAGGCTTTTGCCCCAATCGTTTTACTTTCTTTACAGTTTTATCAAACTAAAAAAACACCTTACGGGAGAACTGGTGTTTAGTATTCCTTCGGGGAATTTTGGCAACCTTATTGCCGGCCTTTATGCCTGGAAATTCGGTATGCCCGTAAACGGATACATCGCGGCAATGAACGCCAACAATTATATCTCGAACATTAAAGAAAGATATAATTACAATTCTTTGGGCGAAGTGATTAAAAACGGAATCCTGGCGGACTTCAAAGGCGGCACATTTGCCCATGGTTTTGCCGGCAGTAAGCCTGCGGTTTCCACCATTGCTCCCGCCCTGGATGTAGGCCATCCTTCCAACTATGAACGGCTTGCCTCGTTTTACAAAAGCGCCCCGGCGGTAATGCAGAACATGGTGTTCCCCGAAGGCATAGACGACGCCGGCGCCCTAAAGGCAATGGAAACAGCCTGGAAGCGGTACGGCATACACCTGGATCCCCATGGCGCGGTAGCCTTTGCCGCAGCGGAAAACGCGGCGGCCTACAAGGATTTTAACGGCCACATTGTGGTCCTGGCCACCGGACACCCGGCAAAATACGCAGACCTGGCCTTTAAGGTTTCCGGTAAACGCCTTTCCCTGCCGGAACAACTGGCTTCTCTGGACCGCCGGGCGGAACCCATTGCGGAAATTGCGCCGGACCTGGAAGGTCTTGAAAGCGCCATAGCCGGGTGTTTTTAGTTTCACTCAATGGTATACAGTAAACCTCTGGTACGCCCGAAGATTTCGCCTTCGTACATACATTCCGCTTGAACCGGCGGTGTGGGGTACACGCCGCGGCGGGAACAGCGGAAGAGGAAACTTACCGTTACTTCGCCCTTGGAAAAATGATCCCAGAAGTAACGGATTTCATTGTCCATGATCACCATATTGCTGGGCTGCCGGGGATCTTCCCAGTCTTCCCATGAATCTTCCCAATAGTCCCCGCCCTCGCCGCTTTCATAACTGTTTTGGTTTTCGCTGTACCGCGGAGTGGTTACAAATGTGCCGTCCAGAATTTCCGCCCCCGAAGGAACCGGAGCGCGCAGGGCCACATAGGTTCGGTCCCTGCCGGAAGACAGGCGCACACTGGCCCGGTAGGTTTTTCCGCTTTGTAAAACGGTTCCGCTTAATTCTTTACCCGTGTCGGTATCATAGTAACTGATAAAAACTCCCAACCCTTCGTCCCGGACCGATTGCAGTTCCGCGGGAATGGCGTATCGCAGCGAAGCGGTATAATAAAGGGCCCCCCGGCCGTTCCGGGAAATGGTAAGGGGCAGAACCGCATCCCGCCGCATTGACAAAAGGGGCGGGGCTTTAAAGTCAAAAGTTTTTCCCGAAGGTTTTGCCCCAAGGCCCCGGTAGCTGTCCCTAAAAAGTTCGGTCCCCGAAAGGGCGATGATCCCATTCACATTTACCTGTTCCAGGTTTTCCGCACGTATCAGCGCATCCACAGCAGAAAGAATCCGCACCGTAACGGCAGTACTGTCCCAGTAGCCGCCTGCCTTTTGCATGGAAAGGAGGGAATGGAGAATGCGCCCGTTAATTTGATCCTCCGGATACTGCCGGACAAAAAATTCCAGTGTCAGGGCAAGCTGTTCAACTTTGCCGCCATAATAGCTGTAGTAGTAAAAACGCCGGTCATTTTCTCTTGGGTCGCTTAAGTCCGCGCCCCGGGCGGTAGAACGGATCAGGTTACGGATCTTCCCTCCCACGGCAGCAGCTTCGGTTTTACGGTTGATGTTCAGGTAAGCCATGCCCGCATAGGCAAGGCTTCCGGCATCCGCATCGGGCCGGGCAGTTATTTCTGCAAGCCGCGATGCTTCTATGGGTTCGCCCAAAAGGGAAATAACATAAAGTGCATAGGCCTGAAGGTACGAACGGTAAGCATACTCATAGCTGCTCTGGGACCAGCTAAAACTAGTACGCAATACGCTGTTAAGGTAAGATGCAAGCTTTTGGGTGTTGATAGAAGCGGGTACGGCATAGTTTTTCTGTTTTGCCAAAGCGATAATATGGGCCACCCGGATAGAAACATAAAAATCGGAATAAGACGGCCAGCCGTCGGGCCAGTAGGGAAAACCGCCGTCGGCCCGCTGGTATTGACCCCAGCTTTTTATTTCTGTCTCCGCTGCCTGCCGCGGATTGGATACTTTTGTTTTAAGGTTAAAAGCGTCGATATAACTGCCAAAGATAACCAGGGGCAGTACTGCGGAACTTCGTTGTTCCAGACATCCGTAAGGATAATCGAAGAGATAGTTTACCGCATTGTCCAGCAATCCCAGCCGGGTAGCGTCAAGGCTGACGCTGAGGTTTCCCGTACCGTTATCTGCCCAGCCGGGTATTACGAGCCCCTCGGATGCGGAAGAGACATTGGCCAGAACGGTTCCCGCGGTGGTAATGGTTTCCATCACATAGGGACGCTCAATGTATAACTCGTTGATAAGCCGTTCGTTAAGTATATCGGAACGGATTGTAAAAACGCAGTTTACATAACCTTCTTTCACTGCGGCAACGTCAAAGTAGACCACGCCGTTTTCTCCCGCCTTAAGGGTAATACTCCGTTCCGCCGTGCCGTCAACAAAGGCATTACCCTGCGTTTTAATCAGGCCGTTTTCGGTATTTCCCGAAGTCCTGTTTAAAGCCAGCGAAACGCTTACCTTATGGGGGCTGTTATCCATGTTGGTGATGAGTACACCCGCTTCGGCGGTGTCCCGTTCCCGCAAACGCCGGGGCAGCACTTCCCGGACATTGATCCGGTTCCGGGCGGCAATCTCGCTTTCCTTAAGGGCAAAAAGATCGCCCCGTACGCCAAAAACAGTAAGGCGGTAAGTGGTAAGGCTGTCGGGAAGTTTAAAGGTAACCTTTACTTTGCCGTCGGCTCCGGTTTTTAACATGGGCTCAAAAACCGCCGTGGGGTTAAAATCCTTTCGCTCTTCCATCTTGCTTTCTTCCGCGTCTCCGCCGGCAAGATTCTTGATGCTGTAGGTTACGGGATCGATCAACAGGGCCCGTGAATCACCGCCGTTTACCGAAAGAGGAAAACGCCCCTGGTGATAAAAGTAACTGATAGGATCGGGCACATGGTAGTTGATAAGATCCAACACGCCCCGGTCTACCGCCAGCAGGGTTAGTTCCGCGTCACTTACGGGCCGGCCGTTCCGTTCCGCCTTAAGGGTAAGGGTTACCGTTTCGCCGGGCCGGAAAATCCGGCTGCCCGCATCTTCTATGCTTACAGAAAAAGCCTTGACCCGGGGGTTTACTTTAAGGGCAGTAACGCCGTAATAGCCCTTGGGTTTGTCCAGATCGGGGCTGCCGTATTCATGGGTGGGCGGTCCCTTGCGTACCGAGTAGGATGCTACCGACACATACACCACCGGCACATAGTTGCGGGCCACGGGAATTTCCAATACCGTGGTTCCCTCTTCCAGGTACTTTACTTCTTCGCTGTAAATTCCTTCCCGTTCCACCGTTACCAGGTAGTACCCGCCGGGAAGGGCGCTTTGCAAAAGAATCTGGGCGGTGTCGCCGGGGTTGTACATTTCTTCATCCGGCGTAAGGCGGATCTCATCGCTGTTGTTCATATTCCAGTAACCGCCGCCGCGGCCGGTTACATAAAAACCATATTCGGTTAAGGCTTTTCTTCCCGCCGAATCCTGGGCAGAAAGACGTACCGTATAGTACCCCGGTTTGGAGGGGGTAAACTTAACGGAGCCGCTGGCCTTAAGCTGAATGGTTTGCTTGTTCTCGGTAATCGATTCCCGTATATACTGATCGTAAATGTATCCCGCCACGCCTTCCTGCTGAACCATGTGCCATTCGTCCCGGAGAAATTCGACTGTTAGTTTGTCTCCGGCGCTTCCCGCTGGAGCCCAATCACTCTGGGTAGACCGGACCCCCGAAGGGGTAAGCGCCAAAAAGTTGAACGACAGTTCCTGACCTGTCCGGGGGAATCCTTTGGTAGAGGGAGCAGAAACTCCCAGATAAAACCGGGCAGGGTGAACCACCACGGATTGGGATGCGGCGATCATCTGATTGGAGAGATCGGTTATTCTTGTTTCCACCGTATAGTAAAAAGGAGCGCCGGTGACGGGACTTTCTGTGGTCTTTTGGCTTAGGGCGGCACTGCCCGATGCGCCCAATACTCCCTCTTTGGAAGAAAGGCTCCGGTTTCCTTCGTAAGCATTTTGGGGACCAAAGTAATAATCCGCCGCTTCTTTGGCCGGGGGATGGAACCATCCTTTACTGCGGTTCCAGCTTTCTTCATAGGCCGCGCCGCTTAAGCTTCCTCCGGAAAGGTAGGAAGCCTTAAGGTTCATGTTAACCGTATCTCCGGCATAGATCACTTCCGGCGGAGGCGAGATAGATGCTTCAAATTTAAGCCGTTCAAAGAACGCCACCGTGACCGGCACATTGGTGCTTTCCCGTTTTTTTCCTTCATCGTTGGTGCGGCGGTATACCAAGCGGTAGGGCTGGGGGGTAATATCATCCGGCAGGGTTATCTTGCCGTAGAAACCTCCGGCTTCGGATGTTTCTCCATCCAGCTCGGCGATAACTTCACTGTCCCGGTAGGAATCGGTCTCCAGCGTAACGGTATAAGAGCCCCGGTAGATAAGGTAGTTCCCCACCGCCAGCGAACGATCCACCCCGCGGAAACTTAACACTTCGCCGGGTTTGTAAAGTCCCCGGTCGGTGAACATAAACGTTACGGGCTCCACCAGTTCCGCCATGACGGGGTTGCGGCTGTATACATTATATGCCCAGGTATTGTGTCCCTGGGGCTGGAACACCGCCTGGTCGCCGTCCTTTTCTGCATGGACAAAAATCTGCGTAACCTGATTATTGGAATTAAGTGATTCCCTGCCATAGATGCCGCTGTGAGTAAAGGTAACAAGGCCTTCTTTGTTGGTACGGTCCTGGGCAAAGGCACGAACGGCGCTTAGATCCGTATTGGTATCAATATCCCGTGGAGAGATAAGCCGCACCAGGGCATTCTCCACAGGTTTCCCCGTAGAAAGGCTGGAAACCACAACGGAAGTTCTATTAAACCCCGACCGTACCGTAAGCCCCAGATCCGTTACCTGCAGTACCAGATTGTTTTTAAGTTCCCGGAGGCCGGTTTCATAGTTTTCTGTAGTCCGGTTATAACGGGCGCTAAGCAGTTCCAGATCGGCATTAAAGAAAACAAAACCCTTGCCCCGGCTAAGGAAGGGCTTTAGATCCATTTCGGCAAACCAGCGCTGGTTGGTTTCGGTATTAAGGGTAAAACGCCGGGTATTTTCTTCCGAGCGGTTAAAAGGATTTTTTACCGACGAAAGGGTATACCACGAATTGCCGGTTACATTGCGGTATTCAAAAAGATACCGGGGATCAAACTGAGACTCCAGCATCTTCTGGTTGTCGTAGCTCCAGTTAAGAAAAGTAACATCCCCATTGGGAGGCGGCGCGGGGGGCACCATGATCTCCGTTGTATAAGGATTTTCCAGTTTTCTTCCATAAATATCTTCCACGCCCTTTTCTATGATAATATCGAATTCATCGCCGTAATTTACCGGCAGATTATAGATCCGCAAAAGAGCGCCGGAAATTTGCAGATTGTCCGGCCCAAGTTTCATCGGCGGATCGGTACGGACCCTTCCGGCCAAGGAGGTTTCCCGGAGCCGCTCGCTAAAGTAGATATGAACCAGATTAGACCCGCCGGAGGGTATCCGTTCTATCCGCTGTACTTCGAAAGGCCCGGGTGTCTGGAAAGAAAGCGCCATGTCTGCGGGAGTTCCCAGGGTAGCATTGGCAGATTTTGCCCCCGCTTTAAGGGTAACAAGCACCTCGCTTCCAAAGGCTGGTTCGCTCATGTGCAGAATAATCTTTGCCGGTTCCGCCTGGCTTAAGGTAAAACCGGTAAGTGCCGTAAGCGCCGGAACTGACGAGGCTGACGGCGGCAGGATTTTTCGCTGCTGCACCGTAAGGGAATTCTGAATGTCCTTTACCGCCACTGGGTAGTTAAAGTACAGACTGATTTCCTTGGCCGCTTCTGGCGGAACCCTGTTATTGGGAAAAGACAAGCGGGTTTTTTTGGTAAATTCTTCGCCGGGAACCAAGCGGCTTATTTTGAGGGTTTCGGTATTAAAACTAAAGGTTCCGGAATTGCTTATGTGTTTTCCCGAAAGCGAAGCGGCCCGGGGATTAACGGTGATCCGGTATGTCTGCTGGGGCTGGCAGGGTTCGGCAGCTTCAAAACTTAGGTAACTCGTGGTAAACCAGCGGAAATTCCCCTTTAGGGGCGGGCTGATGCTGACAACATCGGAGGTACTTGTCTGGGGCCCCAGGGCAGCCAGGGGAACCATGGGTTCGGAAAAGATTACATAGAGAGAAGGGCGTTGTACCGTGGAAGAAAAAAATCCCCGGGGACCCCAGTCGATCACCGTTAAGGGATCGGCGGAAACCTGCGAAATACTTCCTTTTACCGCTTCCTGGGCCTTTTGTATGGCGGCGATCCGAGCCGCTTCTTTTTCGGGGTTAAAGTATTCGGTTTTGTAATCCGTTAATTTGCGGAGGCCGCCGCCGGCATTTTGTCCCGCCGGAGAAGAACTGCCGGAGGGCCGTAAAAGCTGGCTCCCGGCATTAGCGGCGCCAATGGTTTCCACCTCAGCTTCCGGCTCCGGGGACAAGGGTGTAAAGTCCAGGGTAAAGGCCGCATCGATCATTTCCTGGGTTGCGTATTCAAGCCCCGGGTCCAGGTCCATTCCAGTAAGGGCAGCCGCATCGGAATCGCCGTCTTTATTTTTTTTGCATCCGGCAAAGAGGAGCAAACAAATACTCCACAAAATCAACGCTTTCTTCATGTTGGTAGTTTACTATAAGTAGTGTTTGTGGTAAACAGATAAGGAGGACATTATGAGCGAAAAGACCTTTCCCCTTTCCAAAGAAGAATTGGAAAATCTCTCAAAGATCCATCCTACCCCTTTTTTTCTGTATGATGAAAAAGGGATCCGCGAAAATGCCCGGGAGATAACCAGGGCCTTTGGAATTTTTCCCCGTTTCAAGGAACACTTTGCCGTTAAGGCCCTGCCTAATCCCTATATCCTTAAGATACTGGCCAGCGAAGGTTTTGGTACAGATTGTTCCAGTTATACTGAATTGCTCCTTTCGGAAATGGCGGGCATCCGGGGGGAAGCTATTATGTTCACCTCCAACGAAACCCCCGCTGCAGAATACCGAGAAGCCCGCCGCCTGGGGGCGGTGATCAACCTGGATGATTTTACCCACATTGATTTTCTGGAACGTACTGCGGGTATGCCTGAACTTGTTTCATGCCGTTACAATCCGGGGCCCCTTAAAACAGGGAATGCCATTATCGGAAAACCCGAAGAGGCAAAATACGGCTTTACCCGGGAGCAGATTTTGGCAGCCTATCCGCTGCTCAAGACAAAGGGGGCAAAACGCTTTGGCCTCCATACCATGGTAGCGTCCAACGAACTATCCATGGCCTATCATATTGAAACCGCCCGGATGCTCTTTGAACTGGCCGTGGAGCTGCAGCAAAAAACCGGCATAGCCCTTGAATTTGTTAACCTGGGCGGCGGTGTGGGAATTCCCTACCGGCCCGAAGACAAGGCAGTGGACTACCAGGAACTTGCCAGGGGGATAGAGGAAGCCTACCGGAGCATCGTTATTCCCGCCGGTCTTGATTTAGGAATACGCATTGAATGGGGAAGAACCATTACCGGCCCCTACGGCTGGCTTATAAGCCGGGCGCTTCACTCCAAAAGTATTTACCGGGAGTATATCGGCCTTGATACTTGTATGGCAGACCTGATGCGGCCCGCTCTCTACGGCGCGTATCACCACATTACCATTCCGGGAAAAGAGAAAACCCCGGCGGAAAAAATCTACGATGTGGTGGGAAGCCTCTGCGAAAATAACGACAAATTTGCCGTCCAGCGGGCCCTGCCAAAAATCGACACGGCAGCCGAAGGGGGTAACGGCGATTTTGTGGTGATCCACGATGCCGGAGCCCACGGCAGGGCCATGGGCTTTAACTATAACGGCAAACTCCGCTCTGGGGAATTGCTCCGCCGCCCGGATGGAACGTTTACCCAAATACGCCGGGCAGAAACGGCGGAGGATCTCTTTGCCACGCTTGATCGCGGCGGGCTGGATCGTTTCAGGTAAGTAGTTCCTCGTGTGATTTGTCAAAGAAAAATTTCTTTTCTTTGCAAATAACTATTATTGAGAAAATCAATAATAGTACGGTTTGTATTATTTTACTGTCAGGATGGGTCAGAAAAATTTCATTGAAAAAATTTGCTTCAAAATGAAACAAAACTTCCAAAAACATATTCCTGTTGGTTTTATAATACAGCCAGTTATCTATTATCAAATAGGGGACAAGGCTTACCATAAAATTGATTGAATGGAGTACCCCGATTTCCGCCACAACTTCTTGATACGAGCCTTTTATAAGACCCAGGGGCATGTGCCAAACTCCCCATATAACCCCAAAAATAACACAGGTTAGTAACAGGTTAAACCGCCGTCTTACACAATGAATTCCGTAGGTATGCCAGCCGAATTCTTCCAGTATTGGAGCTATTGCGATTAAAAACCATGCAGGAATAAGCCCTATGGAAGGTACACCCGCAGAAAACGATATATGTTCCACGATTTTAAATTGTGAAACACTATACCCAAAAAGCAAAGAAATTGCCTGCGCCGACAATATGCTTGCCGGAAAAAGCACAAAACTCAGTATCCAGAAAATGGGACGAATGCCCTTAAAATTGAAAATCTGGGAAAAGAGTTCCTGCTTCATTTCCCTGTCGGGAAGTATTAAAATCATGGCAATAGCAGCGGGACCGCAAAGGCCAAGTACGCCAAGAATACTGCCCCACACCATAGCGGCAGGATTCCCATCCCATTGACGGCTTAACCATGCTGCTATGAACCAGCAAATCCAGGGAAAACCGACTGCCGCTCCGTAAAACAAAACCGGATGATTGTATTTTTCTAAACGCATCTTTTGCCTCCTTTAGCTAAAACTGCCAGGCCAAGCGGGCGCTGACAAAATAGCCGCTGCCCAACGATTGCGCCTTGTTATTATCGTATCGTTCCCTGCTGTTAAAAATATAACCGCCGCTTATTTCCAGGAACGAAAGGTCTATGACACCAAACACGGAATAGGAACCTATTTCATAGGTTTTACCTTTTTCGCTTAATTTAAAATCTTCGCCGCTGTTTTTTACTCCCACCCCTACTCCCGCAAAATCTCCCATTTTATGTTCTTTGGTAAAAAACCGGTACCAAAGGGTACAGTCAAACAAAAGATCCTGAATATCACGGTAATATACCATCTGGAAAGATCCGTTCAGGCGAATTTTGTTTTCCGGGGCTATGATAATATCAAGCGCCGGATTGGTCAAAAAATCAAATGAAAGGTGTATCCAGGAAGAAGTAAAACCAAGTCTGACCAGCGGAAATGGAAATACCGGTACGCTTTTGCCGCCGATCTCAAATTCGCTTAGCCCTAGGGCCATACCCAGTGTCAGAGAAAGTGAATTATTCCGCACCAGTTCATAGCCATATCCCAAAGCGGCCTGAAAGGTTTGTAAACCGCCGGACACCGGTTCATCAGAAAGGCTTCTAAAAATACCTAATACCTGGTGGCGCCTAATCTTTCTTTCCGCCATGGCGGTAACATGGTGATACCGGTTGGGATATCCGCTCTGATTTTCGTTTAGGAGATATGCGTTTAAGAGATACGATCGATAAAAAGCGGCAAGCATAAAACTGTTACGCTCTTTCTCTACCGGAGGCGCTTGATCGCCCACCATGAGTACCAATCCGCCTCCCGGCACATGGTACTGTCGGCCCTCGAAGGAAATAAATTCATACGCGGCCATGGGTATTATGCTACCGTCCTTATCGCCTGTATCCTCCGCAAAACACCAAAGGGCCGAAAGAAGAAAAAATGCGGAAATTTTCCATCGCACAGCAGACCTCCAAAAAAGTGATACCCTGATTATAGGGCCGCGGTTTTGGGGCGTATATTACCGGTTGCGGTAAAAAGGGGATCATTTGTATTACTATTTACGGTTATTGCCGGTTTTTAGCCCCGGACCAGCGCGAACAGGGCAAAACGTCCGCCGGCCCCCGTTTTCCGGTAGATACTTTTCAAGTGCGCCTGTACGGTGTTTACGGAAATTTGCAATTCCCGGGCGATTTCTTTGTCGTTCTTTCCCAAGAGCATTATCTCCGCCGCCTCACGCTCCCGGGGTGAAAGTTCATACTTTTGGATAAAGACTTCCGACAGCCCCTGCTCCGCTGTCCAAACCGGCGGGGTGTTTGCGAGTTCTCCGGCAAAAACCTGGGCTTCGTAGGAAATGGAAAGCTTCACATACAGGTAAAATACCAGCAGATTAAGGACCAGGAGCAAAACGCCAAAGGAAAGACCAAACCAAAGGGTTTCACCCTGCAATGGGGTAAGGGCACCCCGGTTTCCAAAGGAACCCCGTTCAATAAAGAAATTGAACAACAGCCAGCCTGAGTACAGGGGAACCAGGAGTACCAGCCAAAAACGAAGCGGCAGGGCTGAAGATCTTCGCATGACCCGGTAGTAGTATTCTATCCAGCCCAGGATAAAGAACGCTTCAATGGCAGTATTCACGAACCAGAGCGGCGAATTATAATCCACAAGTTCTTTTGCATAGAGGGTTATAACACCGCGAAAAAGCACATCAAAATAGAGCAGAATGCCCACATGATAGACAAGTAGTACGGCCGCCCGGCCCGGCTTATCGCAGAGGCTGATGAAAATTCCGAAACATACAACGATCCATACAAGACCAAGGGCGCCGGAAAAAGTCTCCTGTAAAATGATTCCGGTAAAAAACCAGACCGGCCGGAAGACCGCCATGAACAGTAACAGCATCACCCGCCGCCGCCGGGCTTCGGGCCGTACAAGCCGGTAAAATCCTCCCCAAAAAGCGCCGAACACCGCTATGGCACGAAAAATTTCCAGCGGGATATTAACTTGATACTCCATGGCAGATTACTTTTTTCCAATAACCGAATCAACAAGATTCTTTAGTCCCGGGTCGAGTGTTTTTGCAGTTGCCGGGTCGGGGGTTTTTGCTTTTTTATCCACATAGTTAACGCCGTTTTTCTGTTTAATTACACCCGCCGCTGTTTCCACCTTGGGTAATTCTTCCGGTTCGCTCTGGTTTCTGTCCTGGAAAGGCTTATGCACCAGGGAAGAACCGGCATTTAGTTCTTCCGGCTTGCCGGAGGTTTTAATGCTGCTTGTTTCGCTGGTACCGGCCTTAAAGGTACCGTCGTCGTTAAATTTGGAAAGCATACTGGAAAAGGGGGAAACGATAATAAAGTCCTCATCAATATCCACATCGTCGTCTTCGCTTTCTGACGAACCGAATTCTATCTGGCTGGCCACATCCGGTTTAACGGGAAGAGCTTCGGGAATTGGCGCGGCAGCAGACGCCGTTTCCAATTCTTCCAAATCCTCCAGTTCCTCTAAATCTTCCAGCTCATCAATTTCTTCTCTATTTCCGGCAGTTCCGGCGTTCACTATGTCGTCCGCCAGTTCAAGCCCGGAGGATTCAACAATGGCAGGTATATCGTCATCGTCAAAAACAAGCTGAATATTGGAAGATTCTTCTGCCGGGACTTCTTTAGCGGAGCTTTTCTTCGGCGGAGTTTTCTTTTTAGCGCTTTGTTTTGGCGCTTTGGCTGATTTTGTTTTTTTAACGGAGACTGGTTCGGCATTGGCGGCACTGTCGCCGCTGGCGGAATCCATTCCAAAACCCGCGGAATCAAGCGTTTCCACATCCAATTCTTCTAACTCTTCCAATTCCTCCAGTTCTTCTAGTTCTTCCAGATCTCCTGCCGGCAGTTCTTCTGCCGTTGATTCCGTTTTAGCAAAGTCCTGTTGTAAACTTGCCGGTTCATCGGCATCGCCCAATTCTTCCACTTCATCAAGTGTTTCCAGTTCTTCCGGGGTATCAATAAGTTCCTGAACCGGAGAACCGGTATTCATGGCGGATTCCGCAGCCGCAAGGACCTGGGGCATAATCTGGGCCGCCGTCATGGTACCCATGTTGGTACCCGTGTTGGTTCCCGTGACGCCGCCGCCGGGCAGTACCGGCGAATTGCCCGCCGCCAAAAGCATACGGTTCAGGATATTCTGCAGTTTATCCTCGTCAATGGCCAGCCGGGTTTCGCGTTTACCGCCAATGGCGGTAAGAATTTCGTCCCAGGATTTATCTATTAAACTGTCAATATCTTCTATAAGCGCTGCGGTTTTTTCTTTAACTCCCCGCTTCAATTCGCTTCGTACATCTTCCCGGCGCTGTTCCAGTTCCCGGTACCAGTGGTTCCAGTCCATTTCGCCTTTGCGTTCATAGTATTCCCGGATAAGGGAAAGCTGGAGGTTCTTAAGGCGGTTTTGAATAACGGTCATGGTGTCGGGCCGCAGGTTAAAGGCCAGGAAAATTGTTAGAAAAATTGTTAGAAAAATCGCCGTTAAAAGGATTACCTTCATGGCCTGGGGGAAGGCAAAAATCGCCTCGTCCACAATCCGGCCAACCATAAGCCCCTGGGTAGTTTTGGCAGAAATAAGGGCCAGGGAAGAAGATGAAGAACCCGATTCCAGAACAAAGGGCCTTTTAATGGAGGTTACGTTCAGCAAACCTTCCTGCCAGATTGAAGAGATAATCGGCACGATTACTTCCCTGCCGGTATTGGGCAGCCCCGATACCATTCCCGGCGGCACAGAAATAATGGAAAGATCTTCCCCTGCTTTAAGCCGGCCACTGGTCAAAAACCGGTCTGCCACGGCCCGGATCGAAAGGGAATAAAAAACCGTACCCCGGTATACTTCCATGGCATCGCTAAAGGGAAACGAAAAAATAATCCGTTCGTTTTTTTGATCCAGGGTCATCCGGGGACTTCCGCCGGAGGGAACCGCCAGATCCGGGTAGGGAACATACGAAGTGGTTTCGTCATAATTCCGGTACGAAATGGTTTCGCTGGTCTGGCTTAACACGTCTGCGGGATCGGTAGAAAAGTGGAGCCGCATTCCCCCGGCATCAACAAAACGTACCGACTGGAGCCCCTTAAGGGATTCCATCAAAACGCCATAATTCCGGGTCCGTTCAAAAATATCCGCCGCCGCCTGGTTGGCAAGAAAACTCCGCTTTACCGCATCATTTTCCATGGTGCTAATAAAACGTCCCTGCAGTTCATCCAGAAAATTCTGGATAGTTTCAGCGTCACCTTCGACTTCTCTGGCCAGGGAACCGGTTATGGAGGGGTTATAAAAACGGGTTTCTACAAGATTAAAAAAACCGGTAAAGGCCAGGACAGAAAAACCTGCTACCAAAACAACCGAGATAAGAAGGCTGAGAGCGGCCTTTTGTGAAACTGTCACCGTTTCCTACCCTGCAAAAAAATTACTACCCTTGTTTATCGGACACTTTGCCGCCTTTATATAGTATACCGAAAATAAAACTTTTGTGCCATACTTGGGCGGTGAAGTTATACGAAACTGCTCCCGCGGGTTTTGGAATGGATGCTGCGGGTTCTGGAATGGATGCTGCGGGTTCTGGAATGGATGCCGCGGGTCTTGGAATGGGTGCCGCGGCAAAACGGGTATTTCTTACCGGCATAGTGGAACGTTCCCGGGCGGGCGAAGCTTCCCAAAACAAACTGACAGAGCTGGTATCCCTGGCAGAAACCCTGGGACTTACCATTTGCGGTTCCCTCCCGGTAACGGTCCGGGAACGAAACCCCCGTTATGGCATGGGGAGCGGTAAAGCCCAGGAAGTGGTGGAAACGGCCAGGGTGGCTGGGGCGGAATGTATTATCTTTGACGGAGAATTAAGCCCCGCCCGGCAGCGGAATTGGGAAATCCTTGCGGATCTGGCCGTTCTGGACCGGCAGGAGCTGATTATCCAGATATTTGCCAGCCGGGCCAGGACCAGGGAAGCGGTACTCCAGGCGGAACTGGCCCAACTGCTCTACGATCTGCCCCGGCTTTCCCACAAGTACATTGATTTATCCCGCCAGCGGGGCGGCCGTTACGGTACCCGGGGAGCGGGGGAAACCCGGCTGGAAGCGGATAAACGGAAGATTCGGCAGCGGATTAGCGCCCTAAAGCGGGGAATTGAAGAAGTCCGCCGGAACCGGGACATTCAGCATAAACAGCGGGAAAAACAGGGAACCTCGGTTTGCGCTCTAGTAGGTTATACCAATGCGGGAAAATCTTCCCTTCACCGGGTCTTAACCGGATCGGATGTGCTGGTGGAAGACAAACTTTTTGCCACCCTGGACCCAACCGCCCGCCGGGTAAGCCGGGTAAACCCTGGGGGTGTCCATAAAAACATCATCGTGGTTGATACCGTGGGTTTTATCCGCAAATTACCCCATAACCTAGTAGATGCCTTCCGTTCTACCCTGGAAGAAGCCGCCCGGGCAGATGTGCTGGTCCATGTGCTGGATGCCGCCGACCCTGCCCGGGAAAAACACCAAGCCACCGTGCTGGAAGTGCTCCGGGAACTGGGAGCGGGGGAAACTCCCCGTATCACGGCCTTTAACAAGGCTGATTTGCTGAGCAATAGTCAAAAAAGTGCGCTGCAAACTTCCAGCGGGGAAACAGGCTGTCTTATTTCGGCAAAAAACCGGCTTGGCCTGGAAAATCTCTGGAGTTTAATCGAAAAAACCCTTAAGTTTTAATTTCACCCGCCGATATTGGAACTGTATACGTATCTTTTATCTACGGGAGGGATAGTATGGCCTATAACAACGCATTATCAGCCTATAAAGAAACACGGATTAGGACTGCCAGTCAGGGGCAGCTTATCATTATGCTTTACGACGAAGCGCTTAAGCAGCTTGAAAGGAGCCTGGAACTTATCGGCCTTAATATGTCCGGCAAGAAGGATCCTTCCCGGCTTGAGACTATTGGCAAAGCGGTAGTCAAAGCCCGGGACATTATTACCGAACTGATGGTATCCCTGGATTTTGATCAGGGCGGCGAAATTGCCAAAAACCTTTTTGCCCTTTACACCTGGTTTAACAAGGAACTGCTGGAAGCCCACATGAATATGGACCTGGCCCGGATTACGGTGGTTAAAAATATGCTTGGCAGCCTTAAGAGCGCCTGGGTTGAAGTTTCGGCACGGACCGGCGCAGAAAGCCTTTCGAACCAGGACCGCCCGGTTCTGGGCGTTAATATCGCGGGGTAAGTATGACTCTGGTACTTGAACAAGAAAAAACCCTGGACTTAAGTTCCGCCGAAGTAGAACGGCGGGTAGCGATTCTTAAACGATTCCGGGAGCTGCTTTCCCAACAGCGGGACCGCTTCCGGCAGTATCTGGATGTGCTGGACAAACAGCGTGATGTAATTGAAAAAGGCAGCGCCGACGATCTTTTGGTTCATGTGGACCTGGAAGAAAAAATCGTTGGCGATATTTTTGCCATCCAAAAGGTAATAGACCCCCTGGAAGCTATGTACCGGGCAAGCTTCCCCGTTCCGGCTCTGGCCGCCATTGGCGCCAATGCCAAGCACCCCGGACCGGGACTTCCCGGCGAAGTGCAGGAAGTCCCCAGCCTCCGGGCGGCCCTGGAGGAACTCCGTTCCGAGGCGGTACTCCGCTCGGAACGGAACAGGGAACTCCTGGCAAAACGCATGGCAGAACTCCGGCAGGAAATGAAAACCCTCCGGACCAATCCCTATGCTATTCACCGCGCTTCCTATTCAACGGAAGACGCCGCCCTGGTGGATATTACGGGGTAATTACCCCAGCCGCTTCTTAAGTTTTCGCCTGTTCCGGCGGTCCTCCGATTTTTTTTCTTCGCTGGCTTTTTCTTCTGCGGCGGGGTATACCCGTACCGGTTCCCTGTCCGGAAGCCGGGAGGCAATAAGAAGCCAGGCCAGGCCCAGCAGGATCATGGCAAAACAGAGAATCTGCCCGGTAGAAAAATTAAAGAGTGAGGTAAAAAGCGCCGGGGGTATGTTGGTTTTTACCAGGGTTATCCGGTAGCCTAAATCCGCATCGGGTTCCCGGAAGTATTCAATAAAGAAACGGAAAAAACCATAACCGGCAAGGTAGATTCCAATAAGGAAACCTTTAAAGGGTTTTTTGTTCCGCAAAAGCCAAATGATAAGCCACAGCACTAGACCTTCAAAAAAAGCTTCGTAAAGCTGAGATGGGTGGCGGGGCAGGTTAGCATAACCGTTTGTTATGGCGGTTCCGGTTTTTTCCGCCATGTCCCGGACCCAGGACTGGGAGGCGGAAAGTTCCGCACCGGGGAAGATCATTCCCAGTTTTCCGGCGGTAACCCTGCCGTACAGCTCGGCATTGATAAAGTTGCCGAGTCTTCCGGCGGTAAAACCCAGGGGGATACTGGCGGCATACATATCGCCAATTTCCCGGTAATCAAAATGCCGCCGGGCGGAATAAATTAAAATTGCCAGAATGCCGCCAATAACTCCGCCGTGGTAACTCATACCCTGTAAGCCGGTAAAGGTTCCGTTCCGAAAGGGCCAAAGAACCAGCCAGGGTTCACGGCGGTAAATGGGGCTTGTTTCGTATACCAGGGTGGCAAAGATCCGGGCGCCCAATACCAGCGCCAAGATGCCCCAAAAAAAGAGGCCGGAAAGTTCATCTTCATTCATGGGAAAATTCCGTTCCCGTACCTGGCGGCGGTAGAGAAGCCACGCAACACCAAAGGCAACAAGGTACATAAGGCCATACCAGCGGAAGGGTAAGCCCGGGATAATTTCCGGCTTGAGCCAGGAAGGAAAGTTAACAGCTAAAAGCATTATGATTCTCCGATTATACCTTAAACCCCTGGGAACCAGCCTGGGTAAGTTTATGTTTTAAAAAGTTATTTTCTTTTTTCAGTTTTGTAATTTCCAACTGCTGGGACTTTACCGTTTCCAGGAGATCCCCCTGGGTAAGAGCGCCGGTATGGAGCAGTTCTTCCACATACTCCATCTTGTTTTCAAAATCAATCTCCGCTTCCAGACTTGCTTCCTGGAAACTGTCGTCAATGTCTTCATCGGTCAGGGTAAACGTTTCTTCTTCCGATTCAAGAATTTTATCTGCAATGCGGTAGATTGCCTGGGAAATGACCGACTGCGGTTTGTACAACACCACCGGCAGCCGCGACGACAGCGCTGTGTCCTGAATCCCGTCCCGGTACATGATCCCCAAATGTTCCACCCTAATGTCCAGATATTCTTCGCAGGACCGGCGGATCTTCATTGCCACATCGGCATTTTTGGGATCTTCGATCATGTTCATGATAAGCCGGGGATGGAAGTGGGCCGCAGCATCGGCAAATTTTTTGTGGGACTCCGGATCAATTTTTTCAATTTCTTTGAGCATCTGGGGTATGTACAAATGCTGGTTCCCCATGCTGTTGTCTTTCCGGGCTTTTTCCAAATAATTGTAGGCCCCTGTTCCCTTTTTAAAAATCGTATACATAAGCCGGAAAACAGTATTCTTAAGAAACACATAGGCGTTTAAGGTGGCGGTAACCGCCGGGGAACTAACCACAATGCCCTGGCCGGAAAGCAGAAAAAAATCCAGAATAGACTGATGGGTACCGGCCCCCAAATCCAGGATCAAAATATCCGTATCTACATTTAAGGCCAGGAGCCGCCTGACCAGGGCATTACGCTGGAACGATTTTAGGTTTGCCATGCCGGGCATTTCCTGATCCCCCGGAATAAAACGGAGACCCCGGATATCAGTTTTTGCGATAACCTGGGAAAAATCGGATTTGGTGTTATTAAGAAAGGTGCCGATTCCCTTGGCCGGGGAGTGAAAACCCAATACCAGATGCAGGTTCGACGCCCCCAGGTCAAGGTCCGCCAGCACAACCCGCTGACCCGCCTGTGCCAGGGCCACCGCCAGATTCGCCGCCACCAGGGATTTGCCTACTCCGCCCTTGCCGCTGGCCACCGGAATAATACGCATTATTCGCCTCCTCCTGTGTTAAGCCCCGCTTCCACGGGCAGGACCGGCAGCGCTTCTTCTCTCATTACAAGCATTCCCATAATGGTACCAATATCCGCTGCACATAAAAAGACCGCCCAGAGGACACGGGACAAAGCGCCTAACAGGATTTGTCCGCTAAAACCGCCGGCGGTAAAAACAAACTGTTGAAGGGCAAAAAAGAGCCAGATGAGCATACAGAGCAGCGAAAGGCTTTTTCCGGTGATATAAAGGGGGACATAAACCCGAAAAGTGTCAAAATTGAGAAACAGAAACAGCGCCATAAGGGGAAAAAGGGCATTGGGAGCGGTGTACATCATATAGGGCAGAGGTAGACCCCGGAACAAAACCGGGTCCGCTTCCTGTTTGAGGTAACTTACCAGGAGCATAAGCAAAAAGATCAGCCGTGAACAATCGTAAATAAAAACCGCTGTCTGTACCGTTCTAAGTCGTTTCACCATTTATCTATTATAGGAAGAATATAAAACCAGGAGCAAGGGGAAAAGTAAGCACATCAAGTATTGATTCCAAGTTTTCCGGCCCGGAGGGCCGGAACAGCTTAGTCCTCGCCCAGAACGGATTTAACCCGCTTAATAAGCGCCTCGGGAATAAAGGGCTTAACGATATAGCCTTCGGCCTCGAAAGCCATGGCTTGATCGATAAACTGGGGGTTGGCATGACTTGTTACAAAAATAACAGGAACGCTTTTTAGTTCGGGGCTCTTTTTAAGGAGACCAACGAATTCCAGCCCGGAAATTTCGGGCATTTCAATATCCAGCAGGATTAGATCAACTTTAACCTGCTTAAGCATTTCCAGCGCCAGACTTGCCGATTTAGCCAAGCGGATATCATATTCATGCTGGAGGATAGTACGAATTGTCGTCAGGCTTACCGCCATATCATCCACCGCAAGAATAATTTTTTTTGCACTCATTTCAGCCATAGAAAGAAGTATACCAATTGTGTTATATTTTTTCAAGTACTTTCAGAGGATTTCATGCATTATTACAGTACCAGAAACAAAAATGAGCCCTTTTCCTTTGCCCAGGCAGCCCTTGGCGGTCTTGCCCCGGACGGCGGGCTTTTTATCCCCGAAACCATTCCCCCGTACCGGGAAACGGTAAAACACTGCCTGGGGTCCATGAGCTTCCTGGAAACCGCCTGCGAAACCATAGGCCCCTATACCAAAGACGAAATCCCCGCCCAGGTACTGGAAGAAATCTGCGCCGGGGCTTTTTCCTTTAACGCCCCCCTGGTCCCCGCAGGCAGGGGCTCTATGGCTTCCCCTTTAGGGGATACCCAGGCTTCCTCTTTAGAGGACAGCCGGGCTTCCGGGGCGCCTTTTCCGCTGATGCTGGAACTGTTCCATGGCCCCACTGCCGCTTTTAAGGACTTTGGCGCCCGTTTTATGGCCCGGACCTTTTCCTGGCTCCGCCGGGGCGAAGATCAGCCCCTCCATATCCTGGTGGCCACCTCCGGCGATACCGGCGGCGCCGTGGCAGATGGCTTTTTTGGTGTCGAAGGTATCTCCGTTACCGTCCTCTACCCCAAAGGCAGAGTATCGGAACTCCAGGAAAAACAAATTGCCGGACTTGGGGGCACTATTTCCGCCCTGGCAGTAGAAGGCAGCTTTGACGACTGCCAGGCCCTGGTAAAAGGCGCCTTTGGCGATGCCGCCCTGCGGGAAAAACTGGCCCTTTCCTCCGCCAATTCCATCAATATTTCCCGGCTTATCCCCCAGGCTGTATACTATGCCGCCGCTGCAGGAAAAGTCATGGAGGGCCGCTGGGACCCCGACGGCGAAGCAACCCCGGTTTCCGCTAAGGTTGGAACCCAAAAAAAAGCCCCTGTTACAGCCCCGGACCGGCATTTCAAGGGCGGCCCGGTAAGCTTTTGTGTCCCCAGCGGCAACTTTGGGAACCTTACCGCGGGGCTCTATGCCAGGGCGATGGGGGCCCCCATTGCAGGTTTTATTGCCGCCACCAACATCAACAAAACCGTGCCGGATTATCTGGAAAACGGCGAATACAAAACCCGGCTTTCCCAGGCTACCATCTCCAACGCCATGGACGTGGGAGCGCCCAGCAACTTTGAACGTATGGCCGCCCACTGGACTTACGGGGAAATGCAGCGGATGATCCGCGGTATTTCTGTTACCGATGACGAGACCCGCAAAACCATCTCCGATGTTTACCAGGAATGCGGTTACTATCTGGACCCCCACGGTGCGGTGGGCTGGACCGCCTTGCAGAAACTTACCGCTTCTGCGGGTATAACTGGTCCAACGGCAGTGCTGGCCACCGCCCATCCGGCCAAATTTGCCGAAACCGTAGAAGCCCTTACCGGCCCGGTACCCATACCCCTTTCCATACAAAAAGCCCTGGGCAGAAAAGCCCAGTCAAAAACCATTCCTGCGGATTTGGCAGCCCTGCGGGATGTCTTGTTAAACGGATAAGCAAGGGTATCTATGAAACGGCTTTACCTGTTTATTGTTGTCTGTTCCCTGCTTTGTTCTTGTGAAAAAACAGCGGCCCAGGGAATTGTTAGGTACCCGGCAGATCCGCCGGGTACTGTCGCCAGTGTCGGCGCCGCCGATGTCGGCGCGGCCAACGCCGCCGATACTGAAATCCCCGCTGATACTACGGTGTATATCACCAATTCCGGCCGCCGTTACCACCGGGAAAATTGCAGTTCCCTTAGAAATTCCCGGGTGCCTGTTACCCTGGCCGATGCGGTTAAATCCGCTTATACTGCCTGTTCTATCTGCAATCCACCGCGGCATCCATTCCAAAACCCGCCGCTTGAGGGCGCGTCTGCCAGAGGCGAGTCTGCCGGGGAAGGACCGGCGGCCTTTTACCGGGTGAATCTGGCTAAATCGGACAATTCCGCAGCGGTAGATTTTTCACAACTGCTTCCGGCAGAAGTAACAAGTCATGTGGACGGCGACACTATAAAAGTTCAGATACGCAATCCCCCCGCCGGACTTAAGGCGCTAGAAACAATACGGCTTATTGGGGTGGACACGCCGGAAACGGTACATCCCCGGCGGGAAGTAGAAACCTTTGGCAAGGAAGCCAGCGATTTTACCAAAAACCGGCTTTTGGGCAAAACCGTATACCTGGCCTTTGATTGGGATCTGCGGGATCGTTATGGAAGGCTTCTGGCTTATGTATACACCCAGGCGGATGGAAACCCCCGCTGTCACAATGCGGAACTTATCCGGCAGGGGTATGGTCATGCGTATACCCGTTTTAGCTTTCAGTTTTTGGAAGAATTCCGCACCCTGGAAAAAGAAGCCCGGGAAAATAAACGAGGCCTTTGGGGATAATAGTGCCGAAGCCTTGGCGGTAGAACTGGAGACGGGGCTGCCGGTGGGAGAAGTTGCCAAGTTATAGCAGGAACTTGATACCCGCCCCTTGAGTTATCTCGACATCTTTCAAGGAATAAACTACCATTAATATCACCATGAAAGATAGACTTTTTTCCTTTATAGACAGCGCCGAAGCCCTGGCGGTAGAACTGGAGACGGAACTGTGCAAGTACCCTGCCATTGCTCCCGAATCGGGCGGCGAAGGTGAGTTGGACAAGGCCCGCTATCTGGAAGGCTGGCTTACGGCCCGGGGTTTTCCCTATGAAAGGATAGACATTAAAGACAGCCGGGCCAAGGAAGGGGTCCGTCCCAATCTGGTGGTGGACGTGAATGCCGCCATTGGGTCGAATGTTGCCGCGGGTAATGCCGGCGGCTGTCTCTGGATCATGAGTCATCTGGACGTGGTGCCTCCGGGGGAAGCGGGGCTTTGGAAAAGCGATCCCTGGAAGGTAATCCGTGCCGACGGCCCGCTGGAAAATTCCGGCTATAATCCGGGGCCTCGGCTGGTGGGCCGTGGTGTGGAAGATAACCAGCAGGGGCTTACTGCTTCCCTTATTGCCGCCCTGGCTTTTAAAGAAGCAGGGCTTTCGCCAACGCGGCCCGTTAAACTCCTGCTTTGCGCAGACGAAGAATGCGGCAGCGCCTATGGTATCGCGGAGCTTTTAAAACAGCGGCCCGGCCTTTTTGGAAAAAACGATTTGGTGCTTATCCCCGACGGCGGCGACAGCAAAGGTGAAACCATTGAGATTGCAGAAAAAAATCTGCTCTGGATTGAATTTACCACCCATGGCAAACAGGCCCACGGTTCCCGGCCGGACCTGGGGGCCAATGCCCATTTGGCGGGGGCCGATTTTGCGGTACGGCTTCACTATGAACTGTCGGAAAAATTCAGTGCCCGGGACCCGCTTTTTGAGCCGGACTATTCGACCTTCCAGCCTACCAAAAAAACCGCCAATGTGCCGAACATCAATACCATTCCCGGCGAAGACTTTTTTGCTATGGATATGCGAATTTTGCCCCGGTATCCGCTTAGTACGGTCCTCTCGGAAATAAACCGCATCAAAGCCGAAATTGAGGCAAAATACGGAGTAACGATCAGTTACTCCGCCCCCCAGCAGGTAGAATCCCCGGCCACCCCGGCGGATTCGCCCCTGGTAGCCATGTTGTCCCGGGCGGTGGAAGAAGTATACGCCGTTAAAACCAAACCCATCGGCATTGGGGGCGGTACCGTAGGGGCTTACCTCCGTAACGAAGGAATCCACTGCGCCGTCTGGAGCCGCATGGACGACACCGCCCATCAGCCCAATGAATACGTTATTTTGGCAAATATCCTGGGGGACGCAAAAGTGATGGCAGCGATGATGTTGGAGAGCTAACGCCACATTCAGCGGCGGTACGTTAGACAGTTGACTTGCCGCCAGAAAGAATCTATTCTTTATGCGAATAGAAGGAAAAAATGGCGACAGCACGGCTCACATTATAATCTAAACTACATCCAGCGTGTCAAGTCTACGATAAACAAACGTACGCCGCTTATATTTTTTTTGTGTTTTCTGGCTTTTTCGGCGCAGGCACAAGAAGAAGGTAATCTCTTTATCGCCGCCACTCTTGAGGGGAATTTGCTCAACCCCTATTCGGGGCTGGCTTTTGGCGGCGGTTTGGCCCTGGGTTATGTTGATTGTACTGGGTGGTCTCATACCCCGCCACTTGTTCCCTAAAGAGGAATTTCGCCCTGAAACTCCTCTGCGCAGCAGGTTCTTGGGTATTCGACCCCCCGGCGAATAAAAGCAAGCGCAAAAATCTATTCGGTCAGGCGCTTGTATATCTGACATAAAAGACTTCAAAAAAATAACAAAATTCTTGACTATTTAGGTAATAATTATTATTTTATGATATAGCTAAGATGACCTTTTGGGGGAGATCATGCAAATTAGTCATATTGCGATTTATGTTGATAATTTGAATCGTATGGATAAATTTTATGAAAAATACTTTGGGGCAAAATCCAAAGAAATATATTTTAACCCAAAAACTGGATTACAATCATATCTCTTATCATTTGATGATGGATGTATATTAGAGATTATGACAAAACCGGCATTAACTAAAATAGAAAACAGATTGGATACTATAGGATATAATCATATCGCCATTTGTGTTGGAGGGAAAGGGGAAGTAGATAGAATTACTACATGGTTGAAAGAAGAAGGCCATAAGATTATAAATTATCCGCATACGGCAGGAGACGGCTGCTATGAAAGTTTGATATTAGACCCGGAAAATAACTTAATAGAAATTAGGGACTATAATTACAAAAGTATGTCAAAGAGGCAAGACTGTGCATAACAGTTTTTCTATAGTAAATCGAGCCAGTTCCAAAATGTCAGACTTTGGAACCAGATCAATCGGATTTGTTTTAAAACTAAAGGAGACCATAAATGACTAATGAAAGAAAAAGAATTCTGTTAATCGACAATAATGAGCTTCACCTTTTAAGTGCTGAAAAAATGCTAAAAAATGAATATAACATTTTTATTGCAAAATCCGGAAAAGAAGCAATGGACTATTTTATTAGAGGTCTTTTTCCGGATATAGTTTTATTGGATATAGTTATGCCGCAAATTGACGGATGGGAAACCTTTAATAGAATACGAGCTATGAGTTTTTTAAAGGATGTCCCGATACTTTTTTTAAAATCCCTAAATGACAGCAGCGAAAAAAAGAGGGCAGTTGAAATGGGGTTAGCCGAGTATATTAGTAAGCCTTACAAAAAAGACGATCTAAAAAATAGAATAAAAAAATATTTAGAATAGGCATTTGCCAAACGGAAGCTGATTTTGAAGTAAAACTTCCGTCAACCGATAAAAATTCATCGTATTCCAAAATTCCAAAAAAGCTGCGTACCGGCTGG
>BNVB01000016.1 GCA_025997795.1 Spirochaetia bacterium
GGGCATTATTGGCAACTTTATTTCTATTCCTTCCATAGCGAGGGAACTTTTTAAGTAATAATTTTGGGGTAGTGTTATGCGGTACGAACTTGATACGTCTTTTTTAACCGGCCTTGAAGCTGTTGACGGTCAGCATGGACAGCTTTTTGATGCCATCAACGGGCTTCTGGATGCGGTGGAACAGAACAAGGGAAGCGAGGAACTTCAACGAAGCCTCGATTTTTTGGCCCAGTATACAATCAACCATTTTTTTGATGAAGAACAGCTGCTAAAAAAATACGGGTATTCCGATTTTTACCGTCACCATCAATACCACGAAGCGTTTACCAAATCGGTGCGGGAATTTTCCGATCAATTTGCCGTCCAGGGAAGTTCCGGGGAACTTATTGCCGAGGTAGAGAAAAAGATTGGCGCCTGGCTTACGGAACATATCAAAGGCCAGGATTTTCGCTGGGCCATGGAACTCAAGGGAAAGGCGCCGGAACTTTTTACCGGCAAATCCGGCAGTTTGGCCGAAGCAGTCGGTTCCGGCAGTCCGGAGCAACCGGCAGTTTCCGGTCCGGCAAAACGCAAAAAACGCCGTACCAGTATCCTTGCCAAGATGGCCGGGCTTTCTTCCATACTCCTCGTAACGGCAATTCTTGTCATGGCCGGCCTGGGCATATACAACATGAGGGAACTTGCCTTTGAAACGGCGGTAGCCATGACCGAAAACAAACTCCAGGGCGATCTGACAATTCTTATAAGACGGATGACAAACCGTTACGGTATACTGCGGCTGGAAGACGGAAAACTCTGCGGGGCCGCCGGCGAAACCCTGGAAGGCAGTGACCAGCTGATAAACGAATTGGCCGGTGAATTGGGTATCATATCCAGCATTTTTGTACGGGACGGAGAAGGATTCCGCCGGCTGGCAACTACGGTAAAGGACGAAAACGGCAGCCTTGCGGTGGGAATCCCCATGCGGGAGGATAACCAGGCCCTTAAACCGCTTTTGGCCGGGGAAAGTTTTACCGGCGAAATACTGGCCCTGGGCCGTCCCTTTGTGGGGAACTTTGCGCCCATTTTTTCTGATGCGGATAAGACCAAAGATGTTATCGGCGCCTTTTATGTGGGAGTCGAAATGTCCGACGTTAATGCAATTATTAACCGGGGTTCGGGACGTTTTATGTTTAGCATAACGGCGGCGGCCCTGGGACTGCTCATTATTACCCTGATTTTTAACTTTACGCTTATCAAAATAATTTTGGTTAAACCGGTACGAAAAATTATCGCCGTTCTTAAACGGGTGGAAGAAGGCGATATTGCCCAGCAGATACGCCTTAGGCCGGGGGATGAAATTGGCGAGATGGCCGGTTACTTTGACCGGACCCTGGAAAGTTTAAAACGCCTGGTGATGATTATCCAGAACGAAGCGGAAGCGGTAGACGACATAAGCGAAGATCTTTCTGCCAACATGACCCGCACTGCAGAGGCGATGAACGAAATAAATGCCGCCGTTCAGCATGTGCAGACCGAAGCCGCCGCCCAAAGCGATTCGGTTGCTGCCACCAACGCCGCCATGGAAAAAATTACCGAAAATATCACCGGGCTTAACAGCCAGATTGAAGAGCAGACTTCCAGCGTATCCCGGTCTTCTTCTGCCATTGAAGAAATGCTGGCAAACATCGATTCGGTAACCAGAATAAGCCGGATCAATTCAGAAAACGTAAGCCGCCTGGCGGATGCCTCCGGCATAGGCCGGAACGGGCTTAAGGCGGTGGCAGAGGATATAGCAGAAGTTGCCCGGGAATCCGAAGGGTTATTGGAAATTAACTCGGTTTTGCAGACCATTGCAAGCCAGACTAACCTGCTTTCCATGAATGCCGCCATTGAAGCCGCCCATGCGGGAGAAGCGGGCAAGGGTTTTGCCGTGGTAGCCGATGAAATCCGAAAGCTTGCGGAAAATTCCGGGGCCCAGTCCAAGACTATCAGCGCTGTATTAAAAAAGATACGGGATTCTATGGCCAAAATTACCGGCGCTACCGCGTCGGTACTGGACAAATTTGAAGTTATTGATACCGATGTAAAAACCGTATCAAACCAGGAAGAGCAGATACGAAACGCCATGGAAGAACAAAGTGCCGGGAGTAAACAAATCCTGGAAGCCATGGAAAAACTCAACGAAATAACAGGCCATGTCAAAAGCAGTTCCGAAGAAATGCAGCAGGGCAGTAAAGAAATTATCAATGCGGGAAACAACTTAAAAACGGTAACCGCCGAAATTACCAGCGGTATGAACGAAATGGCCTACCGGGCAGGACAGGTAAACAGTTCTGTCCGTCATGTAAACAGTATAAGCCGGAAAAACAAAAGCAATATCGAAATACTCCGGGAAGCCATTTCCCATTTTGTTATCACCGACAAACACTACCTGTGGGACGAATCCATGCTTACGGGAATACAAAAAGTCGACGAGCAGCACAAACAACTGGTAGACGCAGTTAATGGTTTTATTGATGCCGTAGAACAGGGGACCGCCAAAGCAAAACTGCAAAAACTTATGGATTTTATAACCAGCTATACGGTTACCCATTTTGCGGATGAAGAAGAAATCCAGAAGTTGTGCGCTTACCCGGATTTTGAAAACCACCATATCCTGCACGAAAAATTCAAGGAAACTGCGGTAGAACTGGCGGGAGAGTTAAACAGCTTTGGTTCGAGCGAAGCCCTGGTTAAGGAAGTTAAACGGAAAATTGGGGATTGGCTGGTAACCCACATCAAAGGACAGGATTGCAAAATAGGGGAGCATATCCGGTCCCAGGAAAAGTAGTTACCAGCCCTGGAAGTTACTAGACACTTAACGAAGCGGCATTATCGCCGGATGTAAAGGTCATTTTTTTGATGTTGAGTGTGTCTTTTAAAAGAGAATAGAACACTTCAAGCAGGTTCTCACAGGTTGCAACCTTCTTTACCACCACAAGGCGGCATTTTGGATAGGCCTTTGCAAGATCCGTATCAAAATCGACACCGACACTCGTGTTAAAGGGGGAGCCGTCTTTGATTCCCTGCACTTCATATACCTTAAGCAGCTCGGGAAGAATAGGATCTTCTTTTTGCAAAATAATCGCATGGTCAAAATTGACCAGGTATTCCCAGGCATGATTTTTGACGCTGTTGCAGGCAACAACAAAACCATTTGAGCTGTTTACTTCACCTTCCACTTCAATGGTTAAGGTGCCGGTATGACCATGAAGATACTGTGCTTCTCCAATATAACCCAGGAAGCGGTGAGCATATTGGATGTTGAGTTTTGTAACAGAGTTCAGCAGTCTTTTTTCCCCGCCCGTTTTTTCTTTGAACTTAGACCCCTGAACATGGCATACAGGACAGCTGGCCGGAGCGCTTTCGCCTTCATGAATGTACCCGCATTTTGTGCAAACCCATTTTTTCATTGTACTAATCTCCCTTCGTTAAATTATAATAATAATGATAATCATTATTATTATTAGTTTGGGCTGTTTATGCTAGGTTGTCAACGATTTTATTGATTTTTTGTGAAAAATAGGGAAAATAAGGCGCTGCCAGCCCTTTTTTAAGATATTTTGAAGATACTTGACACTAGCAATGATTATGTATTGACAAAATATCGATTCTCTGGTAGAATGTACTTATGTTTCAGATAAAAGCAAACATACGGCTCACGGCTCACGGCTCACGGCTTATATTATACAGATAAATCTCAAAAAAATCTACTAAACAGAACTACTAAACACCCATTTTTTACGCAATTTTCCTCATTTTTTGGTTTAGGCAAAACTAGCCTAATCAGGGAGAAAAATAACCATTTCAAGCAAGCAGTAAAAAAATCATGCCCAAAGAACCGGTTGGCTCTCGGTTTATTCCATAAGCACAGAAACAAGCGCTTGAACTCGTTTCCGTAAGGAATAGAGATACAAACAAAACAGAGGAGAAGAAGGCTATGAAAAAGACACAGAGACTATTTGGTATTGCCGTTTTATTGACAGCGGCGATGTTCACCCTGACAGGCTGTGGCAATCCCAGTTCGTGGGTTGCAGAATATGCCATCGGCGACACCGGCCCCGGCGGCGGGATAATTTTCTATGTAAGTGAAGCGGGCTTCGGCCCCGGTAACGCGTGGCATTACCTTGAAGCGGCCCCGGCGGATATAAATCCAACCAAGGCATGGGCTTCCTCGATAAATATTCCTCCTACTGAAGGTGGTTCTGGTAATTGGCTCAGCATACCCAACACGCAAACCGGCATAGGGTCAGGTTATGGCAATACCGCCGCGATAAAGGTACTGGACGCAAACGCACCTGCGGCACAGGCCTGTGATGCATACAGTAACAAAGGTATTAGCGACTGGTTCCTTCCCAGTATAGATGAACTCGTTTTGATGTATACCAATCTGAAAACGAAAGGACTTGGAAATTTTCAGGACGATTGGTACTGGTCCTCGTCGCAGGAAGCTGCTGATAGCGCGTGGGGTCAGAGATTCCTTGCCGGCTACAAGAGCCACACTGGCATCAAGTTTAATACGCATTATGTTCGTGCCGCCCGGGGTTTTTAACACTTTAATAGGGGCAAAATAAGCCCCTTGACTATACCGGTAATTAGCAGCAGTATTAAAATATCCCTGAAAGGGGATAGCCACATGAGGCGGCGACGTTGCTCTCCTCTGCCACCCGGTTTCGCTTAGACGGGGCCGAGCATTTTTTGTGCTTATTATGGCCTTACATTCTTCAATAGCTCCATTTAAGGAGGTAAAATTGAAAATCGCTATTGTTATGTTATTTTGTATTATTGGTATAAATACAGCATGGGCAGAATAAATCCGTAGGACATCGGCTCTGTCGCAGTGGAGGTCTTCGCCTGACACATGGGGTATAGCCTTCATCTTCAAACAATTCCATGATGGCTGTTTCCAAAGAGTGTTCATTGAAACGCATAATTACCACCTTGATTTTTCATTGTTTAAGAGCCAATCGGCAACATTAAGTTTACGGATACCATCGTAAACCGGATTGATGTCGATGTCGGTTGTCAAAAGAAATTTAGGATTGGAATCGCGGATAGCCCTGAGCGGCGCAAGCTCCCGTTCCAGGGTTGACCTCTCCATTGATGTGTAGGCTACTTGATAGTAAGCGCTGTATCCTTTATAGTCCATCACCACAAAATCTACCTCGCCGTTACGCAGTTTTCCAATAAAAACTTTGGGAAAGCGGCGCCTTAATTCCAAATAAACTATATTTTCCAGTATATGACCAACATCAGCATCCGGTCTCTGCGGCAAACGTATTCTGCGAAAGCCGGTGTCCACCATATAATATTTGTCCAGAGAACGAAGCAAATTCTTGCCCTTAATATCATAACGGGGAACCTTGTAAATCAAAAAAGCAGAGACAAGGTAATCCAGATATTGGGCGATAGTCTTATGGTCAATAATGATCCCTTCATTTTTTAGCGTACCGGATATAGATGCAGGAGAAACAAATGAACCGGCTGAATCAAAGACAAAATCAACAATCTTTTGGAATGTGGGCTTATTATACACTTCACGTTGTGTAAACACATCCTTTTCTATAATTGTATTCAACACGCCTGACAAAAAAGGCACCGACTGATCCGGGGTAGAATAGTCTAAACCTGCAGTTTGCGGCAACCCGCCGCTCTGTGAAAAATTCGCCAAAAGTTCAATTTTTGACAGGTTTTGGGAATTTTCCGGCCTAGTTCCTGAATTTCCCAAAACTTGTAAATTTTGCAAATTTTGGGAAATTTGCGGCAAATTCGCCAAAAGTTCAGTTTTTAAGAAGTTTGGGGAATTTAGGTAAAATTCGCAGTATTCTGCAAACGAAAATGGCAGGATGCTTATTTCGATGTAACGGCCGGTAAGCAGCGTCGCCAATTCACCGGAAAGGAGGTAGGCGTTAGAACCGGTAACATACAGGTCAACATTTTTTTTGATATAGAGGCTATCCACAAGGCGTTCGAAAGTTTTGATATTCTGCACTTCGTCAAGGAAGATATAATTATAAAAAGTAAACCCCCGGCTTTGCCGGGGTGACTGAAAAAGGCTATGCCGTGTCCGTCGTAATTTATATAAAATACTCCTGAGGAAGCCCCCGCAAAAAGGCAACTACAGGAGTAAAAATGAAAGATTGGCAAAGTATAGCACACACAAAATGGGAATGTAAGTACCATGTGGTGATCGTCCCAAAATACCGACACAAGGTATTGTATGGGAAAGTCAAAAAGAAGGTTGGAGAAATATTGAGGGAACTATGTCGATACAAAGGCATAGAACTGCTGGAAGGTCATGCGATGCCGGATCATATCCATATGTGTATATCGGTTCCACCGAAGTACAGCATAGCAATGACAATCGGGTATCTGAAAGGGAAAAGCGCAATACGGATACACAGAGAAATCCTTGGGGTGAAGCGAGGATTTACAAACAAGAATTTTTGGACAAGAGGGTATTGTGTGAGTACCGTAGGCTTGAATGAGCAGCAGATACGGAAATACATACAGAATCAGGAAAAACTTGATTCTGGCGAAGAAGGTCAACTCTACTTAGAAGGGGTTGAAATCAAATAAATTGCCCCCTTTAAGGGGGCTTCCTCAAGCCACCGGCTATGCCGGTGGTCTATGACTCATTTTTCCGGGAATAATTTTTACCTTAATGTGGTCGTAAAGCTGTTTGTAATCGCCGATGGACAATACGTCCAAATCCTCAAAATTGTAAAACTGAATCTGCCCTTCGGAAACGGTTTGCTGCAACTCGTCCGCAAACATTTCAAGCAGGGTAGATTTACCGCAACGGCGCACACCGGAGATGACTTTGATGATATGCTCGTCCTTGAAATCGCGCAGGGTCTGCATATACGGTTTGCGTTCAATTAGCATGGGTATATCAGCACCGAGGAATACATTTCCGAAGTCGGGTTGCGGAATAGCTCTACTCATTTATTGCCACCTGACACGGTTTTGATGGCGATGTACTCTATAACCAGCGTGTGGGGTTTGTTCTGTTCCATACTATATAAAATAATATACGATTATTTGGACAGTGTCACGTACTTTCCCTTAGATTTTATTTGGAGACATTACGGGGGATAAGTTCTTGACAAAAGCGGCCTATGGGTACAATGTTATAGAAAGAGGATTAGACAATGAGCATCACAATTAAAACAAAAAGGGCTTTTTATTTTTTTCCCCTGTTTCTTATGGTTTATATGGCTTGTGAAACTTCTCCTGTTCAAAAAGAGAAACCTATAGGGTCTGTTGAAGATGCGGCCAAATATTTTGATTTGGGTGTAAGATTTAGCAGGGAGAAAAAATATCAGCAAGCAATAAATAACTTTACTGAGACGTTAAAAAGAGATCCCTCGTTTCAGCGGGCGTATGTTCACCGTGGTTATGTTTACTATAATTTGGGTAAGTATTCAGAAGCCATACAGGACTTTGACAAAGCAATACTGCTAGGGCCTCATGATGTTTCAGAATATGCCCTTGCGTACTGTCTTAGGGGCGAATCATATAACATGTTAAAAAAATATGCGGATGCCCTTGTTGATCTGTCGAAATCCATAGAACTAAAACCTTCGGAGGCGGTAACCTATAATTTTCGAAGTGTCGCTTATTACCACCTGGGCAAAATTCCGGAGGCCCTCGTAGATGCCGATAAAGCAATAAATCTGGATCCATCCGATTATAATAATTTTGACAACAGGGGAATCATCTATTTTGGCTTAAAGGATTATGATAAAGCGTTGGTAGATTTTGCGGCATCGAATAAATTGAATCAAAAAAATGCTCCCCCATATGCATATATGGGTACAATAGCTGTACATCACGGACTCATAAATGAGGCGCTTGGTTTATACAAGCTGGCAATAGAGCGTGATGCAAATTTGTTTGAAGCCTGGGTTGGCCTGGGGATTGTGTATAGTAATCAGGGGAATTATCCGGAAGCACTTAAGTACTTTAACAGGGCCATCCAAATAGATCCAAATGTTAACGGCGTATATAATGAACGCGGGTATGCCTATTTTAAACTGGAAAAACATGATGAAGCAATGGAGGATTACAACAGGGCTATACTTTTGGATCCGGCAAATGCGGAATCCTATTTTCAACGGGGGCGTTTATATTTTAATTTAGAAAAAAATGATGAAGCAATGAACGATTATAACAGGGCCATACTTTTGAATCCGGCGAATTACGAGTCTTATCTTGGGCGTGGGTTGGTATACGCTATTCTTGAAAAATATAATGAAGCGTTAAATGATATCAACAAGGCTTTGGAACTGGAACCTGATAGCAAGGCAGCATATAGAATCAGGGGTACTATATACAACAGGCTGGCAGGACAGTCCGGTGAACAAGATAAAAAAAATGACTATACAGAAAAGGCAAAGGCTGATCTTGCAAGGAGTCAGTAAAACACTATTCAAATGATGCATGCCGAAAGCGAAGAAATTGTCCGTGAATTCTTTGATCGCCGTAGAATTCAACTTAAGGAGGTAAAATTGAAAATTGCTATTGTTATGTTATTTTGTATTATTGGTATAAATACAGCATGGGCAGAAAACGACAAAAAAATTCAACAACAAACCGATTTATTATTAGTTGCTTCAACAGCCAGGGAAATGCAGTTTGGGTTTGAAAAGAGAATAATTTTCCCCTTTTTGCAGGGAACAAGCGCCTTGACAAGCGGTAACAATATAACGCTTAAATTTGGCGCTGAGCTTACGCCGGTATCAATCAATATCCTGGCTGATACTATTTGGACACCCATTGCTTTTTTATCTTTTTCCCTGGGTTCACAGATAGGCAGCGGTTGGAATTATGATATGTTTGGCACTCGTATGAATGGTATGGGCTTGTATCGCCATGCGGCGCAGGGAGACCCGGAGGAGTTTGCCGATGGTTCCGGCTTGGACGGCGCTGTGTGGGACGTTCATCTGGGGGCGGCTCTTCAATTTGATCTTGCGGCGATTTTCCCGGGCGATTGGAACCATGTGGTTATGAAATTTGAAAATATCGTAAATTATCAAAATTACACCAAGGCACGGGGAACCGAACAGTGGTATTTTAAGGCCGATGACGGTATAAACCAAAATACCTTTGGCTATTATTTTTCAGGATTTCTTGGCTACCAAATGCCGCTTTTTCTGGATATGGTTGGATTTCAATTTGAATCTTCCCTGCCTTTTTATAACCCGCAATCAGGTCAATCGCTTACCAATAGAAAGCCGGAAATGTTCTGGTCCCTTCTTGCGGAATTCACGATTGGTAAGAGTTTTAACATTATAACAATCGCCCAGTTGAGTAATCGTCTTATACATCCGGTTACGGCAAATTATGATCGGCAATGGAAGTTTTACCGTGTCATTGTAATTGGTATATGGCGCCTGGAGGGCAGGCATTAATTCAAACGTCATAAAAATAATTGCCATTATTGCAATGACAATTGATCATATAGCCTTGCTGTTTTTTCCGCGTTATAGTTTGGATATACCGGTAGTATTTATGCATATAATCGGAAGGCTCACAGCCCCAATCATGTTATTTTTTATTGTAGAAGGGTATTACCATACGCATAATTTAAAAAAATATCTCTTGCGCTTATTTGTTTTTACAATACTATCACATTTTGCTTATGTAATTGCATTTGATAAATCTTTTATCCCTTTAAAAGAAACAGTATTTGATCAAACAAGTATAATGTGGGCTTTGATGCTGGGATTACTGGCATTGGTTATACGGGAAAATAAGGATTTAAAAATTCGAGCATGGCAAAAATTTATAATTGTTTTTATACTTGTATGGCTGGCGTTTCCTGCCGATTGGAGCTCCCCAGCCGCACTTGCAATTATATATATGGGGATAAACCATGGAAATTTTAAGAAACAAATGGTTTCGCTTGTTATTTGCATTACAATTTATTCAATAGTATATGCAGTCTTTCTTAATCTTGTGTATGGACTATTGCAAATGTTTATAGTATTGGCAATACCGGTATTATATCAATACAATGGTGAAAGGGGAAAATGGAAAGGAATAAAATGGTTTTTTTATATGTATTATCCATTACATTTGATGGCATTAGGGATAATCCGAATATTTTTATTACATAAAACCATAAATTAGCGAGTACAATACGGTATGGAATTTTTTAGCCTTTCATTACAAAGCCCTCTTAGCTTTTTGGGCCCGGCGGAAGAACCAAAAACGGAACGGCTCTTTTGTTTTGCCCTGAATCCCAGCGAAGCGTTCCGGATAGACCCGGAACCGGCAAAGTGGCTATCCTCTAAAGAGGAAGCCTTGGAATTGCCTGCGGGGCGTTACTATTTTACTCAAATCCGGGGAGAAGTGGAGGACCAATCGTCCTTGATTGAAATGGCGATAGAACTGCAAAAAGAGGGGCTTTGGGAACGGCTTAAACTGGGTGACCGCTTGTATGTACGCAGGCTCTTTGAAGACGGTTCCCCGGTGGTCCAGTGCTGGCGGCAGATTGTAAGCTGATTAAACTGATTACAGTTTAAGCGTTTCTACCATATACCGTATATCGGAACTGCCGTCTGCGTTTTGTTTCTTCATCTCAATTACAAAGATAAGTGCGCTGTTCCGGGGGGCTGCCAAAACCCGGCGAATCCGGTAGGCGCTTATGCCAGGCCGGCGAATGGCGGCATTACCCACGGTATAACTACGGACGGAACCATCGCTGTTTCGCCGTTCAAGGTTGATAACAAAAGAAGAACCCGCGGCATTCGTTCCAGAACCCGCGGCATCTGTTCCAGAACCCGCGGCATCTGTTCCAGAACCCGCGGCAGAAGCGCTGTCCGTAAGATTTGCCCTAAAGGATGCGGCTTTTTCAAAGTCCCGGAATTCAATAGTCTCACCGCCAACAAGAGCGCCGTTTTCCATGGAGACATAAAGCGGATGCCCCTGAAGAAGATAAGCAATACGGTAACGATCCGCCAGGGCGGTATTCCGGGCCAGCACCCGGTAAAGGGCGCCGGAACCATCGTGTCCTGCTGTTACGGCGCCGTCGTGGACATAACTGATTTTTCCACCGGGAACAAAGCTGTTGGATGCCACATCCACCACACACAAATCCGCCCAGGGCTTTAGGGTTTCCGATTGAACCCCATACTGGCCAAACATATAGGTACTGCCGTCGGAGGAAAATCCCAAATCGACAAAAACCGCCGTATCCCCCGCCCAAAGCAGGCAGGCGGAAAAAATGAGTACGGGAAGCATGACTTTGCTTTTCATCTCTGTCTCCTCAGTATAGTGTCGGCCTTTTCAGGCTCCTGCTAAAGTATTATGCTGTAACCATGACGGTGGCTCAGCGGAATTGGTACTTTAAGGGGGCGGTGATTCTTTCCTTCCTCTGCCTGGTGGTGCTTGCTTTTCTGTCCCGCAGGCTTATCCCCCTGTATCCGGAGCTGCAGGAACTCTCCTTTCACCGTTCCCAGGGGGGCTTACAGAGCCTGGGCCGTTTTTTTGCGATGGCTCCCCTGGCTCCTTTCGCTGCCGTTGGTTTATCGGTGGTTTATGCTTTTGTGGTATCGGTACTGATAGCGCGTTTTTTTGAAAAAACCCCCTGTCCGGAGATACTTTTTGTGGATCTCTTTAGTCTGTCCTTTATATTCGAAATTATCGGTATTATGGCACCCCTGCGGAGCTTATATCCCTTTCCTTCGGAACTGTTGATTGTGGGAACGCGGCTCCTTATCTTTGGCCGCTTTTTTGGGGTCCTTTCCCTCTTTGCCTCCAGTGTATATGCCGCAGGGCTGGATATGCAAAAACAGGGCCAGGTGATTATCGCCATGGTCATTGCCATCCTGGTCGTGGCCCTCCGTATTCCGGTAAACAGTCAATCCTGGGATTCCAGTCTGGTTATGTTTTCCGGCTATTCATCCATGTTTCGTTTTGCCGAATCGGCCCTGATGCTGATTACGGTGGTTAGTTTTCTGGTGGCGGCCTATTCCAGGGGAACAGGGGAGTATCTTTTTGCAGCCCTGGGGGCATTTTTGACCTTTTTGGGAAGAAGTTTTCTTATTGGCAGTGATACCTGGTTTACCCTTGTTTCCGGAACGATCCTGCTGGCCGCCGGCACCTGGTTCATCACCGTCCGGCTGCACCGGGTGTATCTGTGGCTGTAAGTGGAAATGCGGCGGCTGTAAGCTAAGTTAAAACGAGGGGTACAGCGTGTACCGCAAAACCCGCCGCCAGAGGAATGATGATATTGTCCCAGTCCCGGATGGGGAGCAGTTCCGTTATGGAAGCGCTGACGGCGGCAATAAGGGCGATGGTCCAGTTCCCGGATCCGCTGTAAAAGGTAACAAGGTATACGCTTAACAGGGTACCCAGAAAACAGGCCGCCGAGCCCTCCAGACTTTTTCCAAAAAGAAAAGGCGGCCGGGTGCGGCCGATGAATTTTCCCGCCAGGCTTGCGGTTCCGTCTCCAAAGGCCAGGGCGCAGATGGCAATGGCCGCCGTTTGCGGGGGAAAGATCAACAGCGAAAGAAACGCCCCCATTCCCAGGGTAACGGGCCCCAAAACAAAGCGGCCATGATCCCGCCGGCGGGAAGCAAAAACAGTTAAATCCGAAACAAGCGGAATGGACACCCCCCGCCGCCGCAGGGTTTCCATCACCGTATAGGCAAAAATTCCCGCGGCCAAAAGAGCCAGGGCAAAGAGCCGGTTAAAAGCCGCTAAAACCGGCGCCAGCGCAATAAGAAAATGCAGGGCCTTCCGTACCAGTTCCTGCTGCCGCCTGTCGGGAAGGTTTTTGTCCTCCGGCTCCATGCCTTAGTATGGCATATCCGGTTTTCTTTCGCTACCGCAGTGCCCGCAAAAAATTCGCCGGCGGCTCCCAGGCCCGTTCACCGTATCCCCCCGAGCTGACCCATGCGGAAGGAATGTTCCGGTCCACGGCATAGCGGTACACCAGCATATCCCGCTGGATACACTGTTCCAGGCTTAGTTTAAGAAGGCCGCTGGAAGGAAGCCCGTCATGTTCGTAGGGGTCCGCTCCGTCCACTACCAGAATTAAATCCGGGCGGGACGAAGGGCCAATGCCCTCCGCCGTATGTGCGTCCTTTTCGCTTAGCTTTTCCAGTTCTCGGATCCCTTCCATTAACCGGGTACAGTATTCATCTTCTTCCCCCGCTTCAATGCCAATGTCAATATCAGACGGAACCAGGGGCGCCCGGCCTTCTTTTGCCAGGCAGAGGCTTTCTTCGTCCAGGGGCCAGCCGCGGGCCATGTGAATTGACAAAGTCCGTATTTTGCAGGCCTCCCCGGATTTCCGGGCAAGGCCGATCAATTCTGCGGTGCCATCGCCCTTGTGGGCATCCATGTCGATGATCCAGATATGTGCGGCCCGGCCTTCTGCCAAAAGCTTTCGGGAACTTATGACTATATCGTTGACAAGACAAAAACCGGAAGGACCGTCATACCGGGCATGGTGCTGGCCGCCGCCCAGGTAGAAACAGAACCCCGGCCCCTCCGTCAGAGCAAGACGGCAGGCCAGGTAGGTTCCGCTGACATGGGCAAGCAGGATGCTGAACAGATCCGTTAAGGGCCGGACTGCCTTGTCCGGCTCATAACGGCAGGGGTTCCCCTGGGCATCGATCAGTTCAAAGGTGTTTAAGAGCGCCGCCTCCAGGCCTTCTCCATAAAGGGAAGCGATAAATTCCTTGCTGTGGACCCGCTCCAGATCTGTCCGGGTAATTACCGGTTCACCTGCGGATATTCCCAAATAAGCCAGGGCCTCTCTTGTGTCTAAAACCGGGCCGGGATAGGGCAGGGTTGTTCCCCGGGTGCCGGGGTAAAACTTTTTCTCAAGTGAATGTAGTACCTGCCTGCCCCGGTCGGCGGGAATGGGGATATTGATGCCATAGTCCTTATAATTGGCAGCAAGTGTTGGATCGTAGAGTAACAAAGTAACCTCCGCTTATGGTTTTTCCATTTTTACAAGTATACAATTTTTCGCTGCTGGAATAAACTTACCTATGGATTTTTTTCCTTATACCCTTGCTCCCTGGCAATGGGCGGCGGCAGCCATAAGCTGCGTTTGTTTTGGCATTTCCAAAACAGGGCTTAACGGTATTTCCATTGCGGCGGTTCCCCTTTTTGCCCTGGTTTTTGGCGGCAAGGAATCTACCGGAGTGGTGCTGCCCCTTATCTGTTTTGCCGACCTCTTTGCGGTAATCTACTACCGCCGCCATGCTGAATGGAAGTACATTTGGCGGCTTATCCCCTGGGCGCTGGCAGGTTTTGCCCTGGCCCTGGGGGCGGATCATTTTATCAGTTCCAACCGCGGCTTTAAAATCCTTATCGGCATTTGTATTGCCGCGGGATTTGTGGTGATGATCTGGAACGAAGGGCGTAATCGCCGGCAGGCTGGCAGCGGCGGGGCAAAACCACCCTCGGGGTGGTGGTTTTCTGCGGTTTTTGGCATCATGGGGGGCTTTTCCACCATGATAGGCAACGCCGCCGGTCCCATCATGTCGGTCTTTTTGCTTTCTGTCCGGCTCCCCAAGGAAAGTTTTGTCGGCACCGCCGCCTGGTTTTTCCTTATCGTCAACTACCTAAAGATTCCCCTGCAAACCCTGGTGTGGCATAACATCTCCATAAAAACCCTGCTCTTTGATGTAACCATGATTCCCTGTTTACTCTTGGGGGTCTGGCTGGGTATCCTTTTTGTCAAAAAAGTGACCGAAAAACAGTACCGGATAGCCGTGTATGCCCTTACCATTATTTCCGCAGGGCTGCTCTTTTTGTAGCGGGGGAATATGGGATTTATCGTTGTAACCGGGCCGAAACATTCGGGCAAAACCACCGTGGGCAGGGAACTGGCCCGGCGGCTTTCCTCCCCGTTTTTTGATCTGGATCGACTTATTGAAGAACGAAGCGGCAAGAGCCCCAGAATACTCTACAAAACCGGGCCGGACATATTCCGCCGGGAGGAAGAAGCGGCCCTGGCAGCTCTCTTGGAGGATACGTCTTGCCCTTTGGGTGTCATTGCAGCCGGCGGCGGAATAGCCGACAATCCTGCCGCCATGGCCTTGCTGCGGGCAGCGGCAAAACCCGGCACAGCCAAGCTTATTATTGTATACCTGGATGTATCAGCCGGGACCGCCTGGCAGCGCATAAGCGGAGCGGGGGAGCTGCCCCCGTTCCTCCAGGCAGAAAGCCCGGAACTATCGCAGGAAAAACACCGCCTCCTCCACCAGCGGCGGGCAAAAATCTACCGGGAAGCCGCCGCTTTTACTGTTTCCGCCGAGGGAAAAAACCCTCTTGAAATAAGCGGCGAACTTTGTGGGCTTATAGAAAAGATCAGTTGAAAAAAACATAAAAGACGTTATACTAAAAAGTATGAATCAAGAGCGTTTTTTTTCGGCCATTTTGCAGAATGTCCATGACGGCATCATTGCCCTGGACAAGGATCTCGTTATTAGTTTTGTAAACCTTGCTGCCACAAAGATGAGCCAGTGGAAAGAGGATCCCCTTAATCAACGGGCGGCCGAGGTATTTACCCTGCTGGAACCCCGGAATCTTGCCAACCTGATAAGCAAGAAACTGCCCGAAGACGAAGAACCCTTTCTCTTTAAAGACGCTATTTACAAAAGCGGCAGCCATACCTTGATTGTAGACGGTTCCATCTCCTGCATATCCGAAGAAAACAGCAATGAAATCCATGGTTATGTGATCGTTTTAAGAGATATCAGCGATATGAAAAAACTCAGCGCTACCCTGGATTACCATGTAAGCCACGATGCCCTTACGGGGCTGGCAAACCGCGAAGGGTTTATCATGGAACTGGAAGATATACTTGATTCAGTTAAACGAGTAGGAAAAACAGCGGCGCTTTTACAGATTGATATAGACAGTTACGGCAGTGTTAAAACAGAAGCCGGGGAGGCGGGGGGTAATGCGCTCCTGGTCTGGTTTACCCGGATACTGCAATCTCATGTTAAACAGCGGGATATTTCTGCCCGGATGGGAGGCTGTGTATTTACGCTGGTATTGTTCGACTGCACCATGGAAGGAGCAGAGGGAGTGGCAAAACGTATCCATAGTTCAATGTCAGAGGGCTTCAAGTTTGAAGACAAAGATTTCCCGGTTACCGTTAGTATCGGCATTGTGCAAATTAACGAAAAAGCCGCCTTTGCCGCAGGGCTGCTTTCTGCGGTGGATAGCAATTGTAATACTGCCAAAAAAGCCGGAGGCGGCAAAACCCAGCACGGGTGATACCATTACACCTCGAACGTTAGAGAGGTGTCATACATTACACCTCGAACGTTAGAGAGAGGTGTCATGACATCCGTATCCTTCCCCGGAAACTCCGGGAAAGGGTAAGCCTGTCGGCGTATTCCAAATCGCCCCCAACAGGAAGGCCCGATGCCAGGCGGGTAATTTCGGCACCCGAATCTTTCAGCACTTTTTGGATATAAAGAGCGGTGGTATCGCCTTCCACCGTGGGGTTCATGGCCAGGATCACTTCCCGGATACTTTCCCGGCGCACCCGGGCAAGAAGTTCCCCAATGGTAAGTTTTTCCGGGCTCACCCCTTCCAGCGGGGCAATAAGACCGCCCAGCACATGGAAACGCCCCCGGAATTCCCGGGATTCCTCAATAACCCGTACATCCTGTGCCCGCTCCACTACGCAGATCAACGGTTCCCGCTGGGGATCGGCACAGATGGGACAGGGGTCCTCTGCGGTGTAGGAACCGCAGCGGGAACAGCGGCGTATGGCATGGTGAAAAGCCAGCAGTTCCTCACCCAGGGCATGGGCATAGGAGGGGTCGGTATCAAGGATGTGATACACCAGGCGGCCGGCGCTTTTTTTTCCCAGCCCCGGCAGCCGGGAAAAAAGCGCCGTCAGCCGGTCAATGGCGTTAAGGGACCGGCCGCCCGGACTATTGGGAAAACCGGCGGAAAAATCCATCAGGTCCCGCCAAAGATACTTGCGATATTGGGAATGCCCATCCCTCCTGCCATGGAACCGATTTCTCCGGTGATCCGTTCCTTTACCTTTTCCATGGCCTGCCCCAGGGCGGCGGCGATAAGATCCTGAAGCATGGTGATATCGTTGGGGTCCACCACGGCGGGTTTGATCCGCACCGCCAGAACTTCCATTTTGCCGGTAATGTCAATTTCCACCAAACCGCCCCCGGCGGCTCCGGTAGCGGTAATGGCGCCAAGTTTTTCCTGTATGGAGCCAAATTGCTGCTGCATCTGCTGAGCGTTTTTTAAAATATCAAAAGGATTGATGTTCATACCGGGTTTTCCTCTTTAACATAGGTACCCCGGAAAACCCGCCTTACCGTTTCCGCTTCTTCGTTAAGCGGTTCCGCTTTTTTTTCTTCCGACCGCTGAGCCAGAAACTGTTTGAACCCTTCGGTAAAAGCGCCGGGTCTATCCATAAATGTTTCGGTACCGGGTACAGCGGCGGCGGGTCCGGCGGATCCAGCGGATCCAGTGGGTCCGGCGGGTCCCGGCGGTACAGTGGGTCCGGCGGGTCCGGCAGCGGCCCCTGTTGGCGGCGGCCCTCCGACGGGTCCTGCGCCAAGCGCAGTTTGGCTGCCCAAAGCGCTCCGGGCCGCTTCTACCGCCGCCCGGAGTTCCAGGGGAGAAACCCACTTGTCCAGCCAGCACAGTTTTGACACGGCGGTTTCCAGTTCAAACCGGGGCGAAAGGGAATACCGTATATCCCGGTACAGGCCCAGTAACAGGGAAAGCCCCTCTTCCAACTGGGGAAGCGAAAGACTTTCCCGCACTTTGGAAGAAAAACGATCCGCCCCATATCCCAAAAGTGATTCCTTGTTAATCCCTGCTTTAAGCAAAAGCAAACTCCGGTAGTATCCTGCCAGATCGATCACAAATTGTTCAATGGCAATTCCCGCATTTAGGATCCGGTCGATCACTTCAAAAGCGCCGGAGGTATTGTTGTCTGCGCAGGTTTCTGCCAGGGCGTTAAGTTCTTCCAGCCCCACAAGGCCCAGTTTTTCCTTGATTAGTTTTGTGCGGATATTGCCGCCGGAAAAAGAAACCACCTGATCAAAAAGCGTATACGCATCCCGCATACTGCCCGTGGCCTCCCGGGCGATCCAGAACAGCGCTTCGTCTTCCGCTTCTATCTGCATTTCACTGCAGGTTTCCCGGAGTATGCGTTGTATCGTTTCGATGGGAATGGACTTAAAGGCAAACTGCTGGCATCTGCTTTTGATGGTAGCAGGTACCTTATGCAGTTCCGTGGTGGCAAAAATAAAAATAATGTACGGCGGCGGTTCTTCGATGGTTTTAAGAAGGGCGTTAAAGGCGCTGGTGGAAAGCATGTGTACTTCGTCAATGATGTACACTTTGTATTTGCCCGAATTGGGGGGAAAGAGCACTTCGTCTTTGATTTGGCGCACACTGTCAACGCCGGTATTGGATGCGCCGTCTATTTCAATGATGTCCAGGCTGGCCCCCCGGCTGATTTCCTTGCAGGCCGAGCAAACCCCGCAGGGCGTGGGAGTAGGCCCCAACTCGCAGTTGAGGGACCGGGCCAGAATACGGGCGGCGCTGGTTTTACCGCAGCCCCGGGGTCCGGAAAAAAGATACGCATGGGCTATGCTCCCCTGTTCCAGGGAACTTTTGAGGGTCGAGCTGACAAATTCCTGCCCCGCCAGTTCGCCAAAGGTCTTGGGCCGCCGCCGGGTAGCGGTTACTTCATACGCCATGCGCACCGCCTCCCAGCGGTTTATCATCAGTATAGCTGGAAAAGGCAGGTTTGGTAAGAAGGGAATGGCCGGTAAAAGTAAGCGCTATAGAAAAAGCAAAGCCCCCGCCAGGAGGGCCACGGCGCCGGGGCCAACCGCTTACCGTTGCTTCCTTCCGGACCTGGCGGGGTTGGGCGGCGGCACCTCGCATGGTTCCTGGCAAGGGCGGTTTTATCTTACTCTGCGTTTTACTGCGTGGTCAATATAAAAACACTCAGGTTTTATAACCCCAACTTTTGCACAATACCCCGAACTATGGCTTCTATATCCCCGGCATTTACATTTCCGCACTGACCGGTAAGCCCGCCCCCCACATCGGCCAGATTGCTCGCCTCGGCAGCACAGCATGGGGGAAGGCCTCCGGTACGGATTCCCAGTTTTTCCCGGATTTTGACAAGTTCCTTAACCTGGTCACAACTAAGCACATTGGCTTTGCCAATGATGTTCCCTGTATACATTAAAATCATGGCATAGTGTTCCAGCGATTCAAGTCTGAACCACGCTTCCATAAGACTTGTCCCCCAGGCAAGGGCGCCGTGGTTGGCCAAGAGGAGGGCGTTATAATCCCTGCAATAGGGGGCCACCGAATCGGGAATTCCCTGGGATCCGGGAGCTTCGTAGTGTACCACCGGAACAGTCCCCAGGGTTACCAGCGCTTCGGGGTAAATCGCCTTGTCCAGGCTTATTCCCGCTATAGCAAAGGATGTAGCCGCCGGAGGATGGGCGTGACAAACTCCCATTACTTCGGAGTTTTCGTTGTAAACCCGAAGATGCATCTTTATTTCCGAAGAGGGCGGGAGCGATCCCTGGTGGATGATCTTTCCATTCAGGTCCATCTTGACCAAATCCCCGGCTTTCATGTAACCCTTGGAGACTCCTGTGGGAGTCGCCCAGATACAATCGGGACCTGCCTTACAGGTAATGTTTCCGTCATTGGCGGCCACATAATTTTTGGTATACATCCGCCGGCCTATATCAAGGATCAATTCTTTTGCTTCAAAATCGTTGAGGTATTTCATTTACTGTCCATAAAAGTGAGGATTTCGGAAAGGGGACGAATCCCCGTGGTGGTACCTACCGCCATGATACAGTGGGTACCCGCCGCATTGGCCAGTTTGGCGCACCGGTGGGGATCCCAGCCTTTTGTTAAACCCATAAGAAACCCTGCGCAGAAGGCATCCCCCGCGCCGGAAGTGTCCACCACGGAAACGCCGCTATAGGCTGCAACAGAAAAGCCTTTTTCCCCCGAGGGTTTTACATAGCACCCGTCTGCCCCCAGTTTGATGACCACATTGGCTGCGCCTTCACGGGCAAAAACAGCGGCAATGCGCTCGGGTTCCTGTTCACCGCTCAATGCTGCAGCTTCTTCATAACTGGGCATGAACCAGTCCAGCAGTTCCAGGCAGCCCCCGATCTTTTTTATCCACTGGCCGGAGGCATCCCAGGCGGTATCCATGCAGCAGAGAGCCCCTCCGGCTTTGGCGTCCCGCAGCAACGCCGCCGTACCGGGACCATCAAATGAAGGCATCAGGAAGGTACCGGCAATGAACACGATACCGGAGCCGGTAAGCACCGACCGGTCTATATCCCCATAGCAAAATTCGCCGTTGGCCCCCAAACAGTGTAAAATAGATCGCTCTGCATCACTGCCTATGCTTACCACCGACGCAGAACTTGGGGTATCCGATCGTTTGAGGCCCCTGGTGTCTACTCCCTCGTGTTCCAGGGCAGCGGAAAGGAAGCTTCCGAATCCGTCCGCCCCTATCCTGCCGAGTATTGCGGTTCCGGCCCCCAGGCGCGCCAAGTCGATAGCCGCATTGGCGGCGCAGCCCCCGATATGCATCGAAAGCTCATCAACCAAAGCCAACTTGCCCCGCTCGGGCAGACGATCCACGGTTCTGACCATGATATCAGCACAGATCACCCCTACGCATACCACATCCAGGGGAGTGCCGCCGGGTTTCTTCATCTCCATAACTGTCCTCATGAATTTTTCTATTGTTATATTACAATCATTTTTTGAGACTGTCAACAAAAATGCGCTTTTTTTGAAAATACTCCTTGACAAATGTTCTTATAAGATATATAATTGAGCGTATGAAAACACTTTTTGTGTTATTCATCCCATCAGGAGTTGTTTTTATGAAACGAAGTAAAGTACAGGAATTTCAGAAGCGAATAAAAGAAGACTTTCAAAAGGCGGGCCTCGTTATCACCGCCAAAGAAGAGCAAAACCTGGAAGTTGCTGATTTTGGGCTAAACCGTTATGAGGAGATAGGTCTGGGGGTTCTGGTCTATGTAAATACCCAGCGGTGCTGCGCCAAGGAATTGGCAATGCTCCCCCATCAGATCTGTCCGGAGCACCGCCATCCCTGGGTCGATGGTGTTCCGGGCAAGGAAGAAACCTTCCGCTGCCGTTGGGGGGAGGTGTATATCCATATACCCGGTGAACAGACATCCAAGCCCTTGGGGCATGTGCCCGCAGACAAGGAATCTACTTTCACGGTCTGGCATGAGGTGGTTCTGAAACCCGGTGAACAGTTCACCTTACCCCCGGATACCTTGCACTGGTTCCAGGCCGGTCCGGAAGGCGCAGTGGTATCTGAATTTTCCACCGCCAGCAGGGATGAGCTGGACATTTTTACCGATCCGGAAATTGTGCGTATACCGGTCATCGAAAATGACTAAAACACTAAAGACAGACAGGAATACTACGATGGAAAAACTGAACAGAGAAAAGACAATAGGCATGTACGAACGAATGTTCCTTGCCCGTAAGTACGAAGAGCGAATTTATTTCCTCTTTCTTGAGGGATCCATGCCCGGAACTATTCATCAGTCCCATGGGCAGGAAGCCTGCGCCGTGGGTATGCTCTGGGATCTGGGAAAAGATGACTACATGACCAGTACCCACCGGCCGGCCAGCCACTGCCTGGCAAAGGGGGTTTCCGTTGAATCAATGATGGCGGAAATGTTTGCCAAATCTTCGGGCTGTTGTGAGGGGAAGGGCGGAGCGATGCATACCGGAGACATCTCCGTGGGCGCCGTGCCCGCCATTGCCATTGTCGGCGGCGGTCTGCCGGTGGCCGTGGGCATCGGCCTTTCCTGTAAAATGCGAAAAACAAAAAACGTCGTCGTCTGCTTTTTCGGTGACGGCGCCAGTAATGAAGGTTCGTTCCACGAGTCAATGAACGCAGCGGCTATCTGGAACCTGCCGGTGATCTTTGCCTGCGAGAACAATCTTTACGGAGCGTCTACGCGCATAGACATGATGGTCAGGGTCAAGCACCTCTCTGATCGGGCGGCGGCCTACGGTATGCCCGGAGAGACGGTGGATGGAAATGATGTATTTGCCGTAAATGAAGCCGCTCTACGGGCTGTCGAAAGGGCGCGGAATGGAAAAGGCCCAACCATGCTGGAACTGCTGACCTGGCGTATCGGAGGACATTCTCGTAACGATGCCTCCGGTTATCGTAATAAAGAAGAAGAAGCTGCCTGGCGTGTAAGGGATCCGCTGATTATTTGTAAGGACCGTATTATAAACGAGGGCCTGGCAGCAAAGGATGAACTTGCAGAAAGGGAATCCCGTATAGAGGAGAGGATTGAGAAAGCCATTGAGTATGCCAAAGGCTGCCCCGACCCGCTCCCCCAGGATGCGCTCAAGAATGTTTATTGGGAAGGGGGGAAATAATGCCGAAAATGACTATTGCCGAAGCGCTGCGTGAGGCAATCCGCGAAGAAATGCGCCGGGATGAGCGGGTGTTTTGCATTGGAGAAGATATTGATATAGATGGCGGGTTCGGCGGAGCCTTTACGGTTACCCTGGGACTTTCCAAGGAATTTGGTCATGACCGGATATTGGATACTCCTATTTCCGAAATCATGATTGCCGGAGCAGCGGTTGGGGCTGCCATGACGGGTATGATCCCCATTGCTGATGTACAGTATGGGGATTTTTTGTTCTGTATGATGGATCAGATGGCTAACCAGGCCGCAAAGATGACCTATATGTCCGGCGGCAAAGTTAAGGTCCCCATGGTAATGCGCGCTCCCGTGGGCGCAACTAACCGCGGTTCCCAGCATGCCCAAAGCCTGGAGGGCTTTTTTACCCACATACCGGGGCTAAAGGTCATCTGCCCCTCCACAGCCTATGATGCCAAGGGTCTGCTCAAAACTGCTGTCAGGGACGATAACCCCGTGGTTGTGTTTGAACATAAACTCCTCTATGGCAGCAAGGGGAACAGGGCGGAAAAGTCGGCCCTGAGTCCCGTGGGGGATGTTCCGGAAGAGGAATACCTTATCCCCTTTGGGCAAGCCGCTGTACGCAGAGAAGGAAAAGACATCACCATCGTAGCGAATCTATTGATGGTTTATAATGCCCTGGAGGCCGCAGAAATATTGGCGTCCGAAGGGATCAGTGTGGAGATTATCGATCCGCGCACCCTGGTCCCCTTCGATTATGAAACGGTGATTAAATCTATACAGAAAACAAGCCGCCTTATGATAGTTGAAGAGGACACCCGCAGAAACGGATGGGGCGCCGAGATTGCGGCGCAGATTGCCGAGGATGCGCTTTATTATCTGGATGCGCCCATTGTGCGGGTAGCGACCTTCGATGTGCCCCTTCCCTTTGCGCCGGTCATGCAAAACTATGTTGTCCCTTCTTCACAAAGGATTGTTGAAGAAGCCCGGGCATTGATGAAGAAATAGTAAAAGAAACAGAGGTGGTAGCAGTATGTCAGTTATTTCTATGAAGCAGCTTTTGAAACATGCCCGGAGCAACCGCTATGCGGTGGGTTATTTTGAATCATGGAACATGGATTCAGTTCTTGCGGTCGCCGATGCGGCAGCGAGAACCCAATCGCCGGTAATCATAGGTTTTGGGGGATTGTTCCTGGGAAACCCCCGGCGGAGAACAGAAGAAAATATCCGGCACTACGGCGCCCTCGCACGGGCTGTGGCAGAAGACAGTCCCGTTCCCATGGCAATACTCTTAAATGAGGCCGACCGTATGCCTATGCTTATCAAGGCTTTGGGCTGCGGTTTCAATGCGGTAATGTACCAGGACCCCGCTGTTTCCTTCGAGGAAACCCTAAAAGCAAATCAATACCTGGTGCCTATCGCCCATGCCTTCGGCGCCGATGTAGAAGCCGAGGTTGGAGAATTGCCTTGCGCCGATATTACTTCAGGGAATGTTTCCCAAGGGCAGATGACCGATCCCGAACAGGCGCTGCGCTTTGTAAAGGAGACCGGTATAGATGCACTGGCCATTGCCGTGGGCAATGTTCACCTTCTTGAGGGTGAAAACGCCAGTCTGGATTTTGATCTTATCGAAAAAATACACCGCAGCATTGACATACCGCTGGTGTTGCACGGCGGTACGGGCTTGTCCCCCGACAGTCTAAAGCATGCGATTGAATTGGGTATGTGTAAAATCAATGTCGGTACGGCCCTTAAACGGATCTACATTAATTCCCTGCATAATTATCTAAAGGTTAATCCGGTTAACGAAATGAACATCCATGAAATTGTAGGTATAGGCGGGGAACATGATATGCTCTGCGCCGCCCGTGAAGAGGTAGCCTGCAAAATCGCAGAAATGATGGAATCCTTTGGATGCGCCGGTCGTGCCGGGGAATTGGCGAGGTAACAGATATGGGCACCAACATAAACATGCCCTCGGCAGGGCAGACAACCAATGAGCTGCTAGTAACCGCGTGGCATAAGAACATCGGCGATACTGTACACCGTGGGGACGTATTATTTTCCATCGAATCTGATAAGGCAACGATGGATATTGAAAGTTATGCAGAAGGTACCCTGCTAAGGATGTTTCACGAGGTTGGTGATACGGTAAGTGTTGGTGAACCAATGGCGTATATCGGTGCCGAGGGAGAGAGCGCACCGGAAAAACAACAAGAAGATGTTGATGACTATGTTCCTATACCAACAGCGGGCGGGCAGAAATACGCTGCCGTACAAGAATCGGCTTCCCCCAAGATACCTGAAAGTTATCCAGGCACTCCATCAAAGATCACCGCCTCCCCTGCGGCGAGAAAAGCCGCAGCCGATGCGGGAATTACGCTTAAGCAGGTCGCCGATGAAACCGGCCGCCTCCCGGTTAAACGGTCTGATGTCATGAAAGCACTGGAAAACAAAACAGGTGAAGAACAATATACGGTTTCTCCCGCATCCCCCATGCGCAAGACAATCGCCGGGCGTATGATGGAAAGCGTTACCGGCGCCCCCCAGTATTTCGTTTCCGTGGAAATAAACATGGAAGCGGTAATCGCTTTGCGTACAAAACTCAATGGGCATCTCAAGGAAACCGGTATAAAAGTGGCTTACCACGACATTCTGATGAAGTGTGCCTGTGTTGCCATCAAAAGCCACCCATTGATCAACTCCAGTTATGATAATGGAAACATCCGAAGCTATCGCCATGTACACTTTGCCCTGGCGGTAGGGTTACCCGGAGGACTGGTTGTTCCGGTACTGCAGGATGTGGATTGCCGCAGTATAACAGAGATAGCCGAGGGAAATGCCCGCAATATTGAACGCGCCCGTTCGGGAAGCCTGAAACCTGAGGAAATGTCCGGCAGTACGATTACTTTATCAAACCTTGGAATGTATGGGGTGGATTCTTTTACCGCCATATTGAACCGGCCCGAAGCATGCATACTCGCCGCTTCGGGCATATTGGAAAAACCGGTGGTACGTAATGGCGTAGTTACCGCCGGTCAGGTGATGACCCTGACCGGAACCTTTGATCACCGGCTTATCGACGGCGCCGAGGGAGCCGCATTCTTGCAGGATCTCAAACGTTTTGTTGAACAACCGGAACTGCTGCTGCTTTGATGGAGAGTGTAATGAATAACAGAAATGAAACCTACGATGTCGCTGTTGTGGGAGGCGGCCCCGGCGGATACAGCGCTGCCATACGTGCAGCCCAAGCAGGCAAAAAAGTTATCCTGTTTGAGCAGGAGAAGCTGGGCGGTGTCTGTCTGAATGTAGGTTGTATCCCCACCAAATATCTCCTGGAAAAAGCGGCGTTGGTGGATCGTATTGCCAGGGATACGCAAAACAATATTTTTCGGGAAGCCGGTCTTTTCAGCTGGAAGAAAATACAGTCCGGAAAAGATACGGCGGTTAAGAAACTTGTTTCCGGTGTTGAAGGAATTGTCGCCGGCCATAAAATTAAAATAGTCAAGGGGCATGCAAAAGTAAACAGGGCCGGGACGGTGGAAGGTCCCAACGGGGAAGAATTTTTGGCAGACTCCATAATTCTTGCAACAGGTTCAAGACCTGTTATGCCTCCAATCCCCGGAGCCGATAACCCCAATGTATTGGACAGTTCCGGCGCCTTGATGCAGGGAAACATACCCCGCAGCTTAGTCATCATCGGGGGCGGCGTCATCGGTCTGGAGTTTGCCAGCATATACGGCGCCATGGGTTCCGAAGTTACGGTTCTGGAAATGCTCCCCGCTTTGCTTCCCAATGAAGACAGCGATCTTTCTCTTGCGCTTAGGCAGGCCATGGAAAAACGAGGCATCCACATACACATCGGCGTTCGTGTGGAAGAGATCACCCCGGATGGTGACGGCTGTACTGTCAGGTATGGTACGAATGATAAACAAAAAACAATCACGGCCGATAAGATCCTGGCGGCTGTCGGCCGCAAACCAAATTTGGAAGGCATTGATGTTTCCGCATTGGGGCTCAAGCTTGACGGAAAAGGTTATATTGCGGCAAACAAACGGCAGGAAACGTCGGTACCCGGAATTTATGCGGCGGGGGATGTGACCGGCGGCTGGCAGCTTGCCCACGCCGCCTATGCAGAAGCTGATACTGCCGTGGCAAACTGCACCGGCGGATCGGTGGAAACGAGTTATGAAACGATTCCCCGCTGTATTTACAGTCTTCCCCAATTGGCCTCCGTTGGCGCCGCCGAGCAGCAATTGAAAGAAAAAAACATTGGATATAAAAAAGGAGTTGTTCCTTATATGTCCAATGGTAAAGCAATTGTATCGGAAGAACCGGAGGGCTTTGTAAAAATACTATGCGCAGAAAAAACCGGTGAAGTTTTAGGGGTCCATATGATGGGCAGTCACGCCACGGAGCTGCTTTCACCGGCGCTTGTGGCGATGAACATGCATGCGACAGTGGAAACACTTGCAGGAATGATATTTCCGCACCCGACCCTTTCGGAACTCTTTAAGGAAGCGGCGATGGCCTGTATGGACAGGGCGCTGCATAGCAAGCCATCCCGGTAATTTAAACCTTTACTTTATTTGCCTTTCTTTTGATTCGCTACATCAAACCAGACTGCAATGATAAGCACAAGGCCCTTAACGATGTTTTGATAATAATAGGTTATATTCAAAAGACTCATGCCGTTATCCAGACAGGCGATGATGAGAACCCCTATGATCGCTCCAAACATGGTACCCTTTCCGCCAACCAGGCTCGTACCGCCGATAACACAGGCGGAAATAACATCCATTTCGTAGGATGTTCCGGCTACGGCAACCGCGCTGCCCAGGCGGGAGGTAAGCATAATACCCGAAATAGCAGAAAGGATACCGGATATCACATAGAGAATTAAGACATGTTTATTAACGTTAATCCCCGTTAGTTTAGCGGCTTCCATATTGCCGCCAATGGCATAGACCCGTCTGCCGAACCGGGTTTTTTGTGCAATAAACGTAAAAATCAGGACAACCGCAATAAGGATAATCACCGGTGTTGGGATCCCCCTAAAGCTTACCATCATATATATAAATACTCCGACCAGGGCAAATTCAACCAGGATTTTGATAATGGTTACGCTGATTTTTTCATTGGTAAAACCGTATTTTGCCCGGGAGGATCGTTTTTGAAAATTATAAACAAGAATTCCCAGGGCGATAATTACGGCTACAATATAATTCAAAATATTTGGCAGATAACTTTGACTGATAGCGAGAAAATCATCTTTGATGTGGTTTATGGTTAAGCCCTGGGTGATAACAAGGTACAATCCCCTTAGGGCCATCATGTTTCCCAGGGTGACAATAAAGGAGGGCACTTTCCGGTAGGCAACCCAGAATCCCTGCCATAAGCCGATTAACACACCAACCACAACGGCTGCTAAAATTGCCACGGGGGTGCTCATCCCAAACCATACCTGTAATACCGCTGCAATACCGCCGGTAAGGGCCAGGGCGGAACCGACCGCAAGGTCGAAATTACCGGATACAATAAGCAGCACCATCCCCATGGCAAGTACGCCGATTATGGACAGCGACCGGAACAGGTTGGAAAGATTTCTGGGGGCAAAAAATATACCCCGTGTCAGGATCTGAAACATAATGGCAATCACGATCAGCGCAAAAACCATGGTATAGGTTCTTATATTAGCGCCATTGAGTAATAAATATTTTTTGTTTCCCTGTTGATTTGCGGCGTTCATGAATCCCCCCTGTTATATTAGTTTCGCCATAATTGCTTCTTCGCTTGCTTTTTCATTATCAAATTCAGCCGTTATCCGGCCTTCGTTCAGCACCAGTATTCTGTCGCTCATGCCCAATATTTCCGGCAATTCAGAGGAAATCATAATAATGCCGATCCCTTCATTTTTTAATTCATTCATCAGGGTGTAAATTTCGTATTTTGCACCTACATCAATTCCCCTGGTTGGTTCATCAAATATCAGTATCTTTGGTTTTACCAAAAGCCATTTTGCTATTACCACCTTCTGCTGGTTCCCTCCGGAAAGGTTCATCACCTTAGTCTCCAGAGACGGGGTTTTTATCCTGGTCTTTTTTGACATTTCATCGGCATTAAGAATTGCCAGATTTTCATTAACCACGCCCATGGCAGTGTATTTATCCAAATTTACCATTATGACATTGTCCTTAACGGAACCAATAAGATTCAGGGCGTTTCTTTTTCGATCCTCGGTGATAAGTCCAAATCCAGAGTTGATTGCATCCTGGGGTTTTCTGATTTTGACCTTTTTCCCCTCAACAAAGATCTCCCCCGTAAAGTTACCCTTAAAGTCTCCAAAGATGCTGTTAAAAAGCTCCGTCCGGCCTGCGCCCATAAGTCCGGCGATTCCCAAAGTCTCTCCCCGTTTTAGGCTAAAGTTGATATGGTCCAGCATTATTTTGGAATTATCGTCAAATCTGGTGATGGTAATATCCTTTACTTCCAGTACCACATCATTGTACTTAACCGGCTGTTTGGGGGGAAATCTGATTGACATATCCCTGCCCACCATCATTTTGATGATCTTCTGCTCATCCAGTTCTTTGGCCGGTTTGGTATCTATGGTCTTTCCATCCCTGATTACGGTTACATCATCACATATTGAAAGGACTTCATTGAGCTTATGGGATATATAGATGCAGGACACCCCCTTGTTCCGTAGTTCCTTAAGCAGGCCAAGGAGGTGTTCCGTATCCTTATCGGTAAGAGATGCAGAAGGTTCATCAAGAATCAAAATTTTTGCCCGAAGAGAAAGGACCTTGGCAATTTCGATCAATTGCTGTTTGCCTATTCCCAAATTTTTCAATAGGGTTTCGGGATTTTCGTTAAGTCCGACTTCCTTCATCCATTTTACGGCATTGGAATGCATCCTGTCCTTGCTCACAATCCTTTCGATTGTGGGCAAGGAGATGTTTTCGGCAATGGTTAATTCCGGAAACAGCATCAATTCCTGGTAAATGACCGCAATTCCGGCATTAACCGAGTCCCGCTCGTTTCTGAAAGCCCGCTGTTCACCATGTACGGAGACCTGTCCTTGAAAGGTCCCATGGGGATACACACCGCTTAAAACTTTTATCAGCGTGGATTTCCCCGCTCCGTTTTCGCCCACCAGTCCAAGGATGGTCCCCTTTCTGAGGGCGATATCAACATGATCCAGCGCCAATACACCGGGAAATGACTTTACAATGTTTTCCATTTTTAAGATGTACTCATCCATTTTCTTTGTCCTTTCCCGTATTACCAGCGCTGCTTCGGGTTTCTACTTGGCGTTTCCATATACATCCGCACGGGAAGCAATTCCGGCATTGATAACCTTTTCATCTATGTTGTTCTTATCAATGATCACAGGGGCTATCATGAGTGCCGGTACCTGCTTATACCCGTTGTCAATAGTACCGTTTGTAACTACCGTTTCTCCCTTCGCTGCCGCTATGGCTGTGGCCATAAAACCCCTCGCAATAGCAGCGTCATCCCGGAGAACCGTAAAGGTCTGCTTACCTTCCACAATCCGCTGATAAGCCACGGTTTCTCCATCCTGGCCGCAGGTAAGAACCTTGCCGGCTAATCCACGGGCTTCCAGCGCCTGGGTAACTCCGGTACAAAGACCATCATTCATTATCATGACCACGTCAATCTTATCCTGATTAACGGTTAGAATGTTTTCCATATACCTAAGAGCGATATTCGGATCCCAGTTATCGCACCGTTCATCCGCTACAAGCTGTATGGCACCGCTGTTCATATAGGGCTGGATCCTTTCCACATAGGAGTCATGCCAAATAATACAGTTGGGATCCGTAGGAGCACCGCCAATTATAGCCCATTTGCCTTCCGCTTTTTGTTTCAGCATATACTCTACTTGCATATAACCAATGACGGAATTATCTACCCCGACATAATAAGGATAATCTTCATTGGCAATGAGCCTGTCGACAACGATTAAAGGAATACCCGCTTCTTTACAGCCCTGGACAATCGGCTTACAGGCGTCCGCGTTCATGGCCTCAATAACTATGGCATCAACCCCCTGGGATATCAGGTTTTCCGCCTGCCGCAGCTGAACCTGTTCGTCGCTGTCCGCACTTTGGAAAACCACGTTTACACCGTTTTCTTCCCCAAAGGCCAGCGCGAAATCCCGCTGCCGTACCCGGGTTTCTACACCCAGAAAATCAAACAACACTCCGATAGTCAGCTTGTCGCTCTTTTTTTCGGCACCCTTGGAACAACCCGTAAAAGACAGCCCCATTAGGACTGCCAGACCCAGTAAAAAAACGCTTTTCTTCATTTTCTTTCCCCCACAACTCCAGTTTTACTATAAAACCATACGGCTTTATCTTCTAATGTTGTAATAAGCTCAATTATATATCCATATAAGAACATTAGTCAAGCAAAATTTTCAATAAAAAGCACAAATTTTATTGAATTTTCTCAAATATGGGTGTAATATAACATATAGGAACATTATAGAACGCTTTTGTAAATAATCTTGACGAGTATGTTGCAATATGGTATGTTTTTTAAGTGTTGCACTTTGTCGACAGGTGCAGGCAAGGTAAGCAAACATGGTCAAATCTTTACGTCATAAAAACATACTGGAACTGCTTAACAGCAAGGGCGCCGTGTCCATTTCCGAGATGGCCGATACCTTTGGCGCCTCAATGATGACCATCCGCAGGGATATTGATGCCTTAGAAAAGGGCGGTAAGGTGTGCAAAATGCACGGTTTTGCAACCCTGGCCGGCGAAGCCGGACAACCCTCCTATCAGGAGAGGGTTAGTGAATTCAATGAAGAAAAAAACTGTATTGGCAAAGCAGCCGCAGCAATGATACAACGGGACAGCATCGTACTGTTCGATGCCAGTACTTCATCCCTGGCGGTGGCGCAGTACATTCCGGAGGATTTGGAATTTACGGCTATTACCACCGGTCTGATGACCGCCACAGCGCTTTGCAACCGTACAAAGGCAAATATCATCTGCATAGGAGGAAACGTACACCATTCATCCTATTCAGCGATCAACTATATGGCAGCGGAGATGCTTGGCCGCTTCCATGCGGACCTTGCGTTTATCTCCACAACGGCCATATCCCTGCCCGAAGGTCTGTTTGAAATGTACCTCCCTCTTATCGAAATAAAAAAGGCCATTGTTGCTCATTCTGACCGGACGGTACTGTTGGTAGACCACAGCAAATTCAGCGCAAAAGCGCTGTGCCTCTCCATTCCGCTTCAAGATATAAGTCTTGTCATCACCGATAATGAGACGCCGGAGGAAACGCTGAACAAGCTTACGGAGATGGGTAAAGAATACCGCATAGTATCCAAGGAGAGCCGGTAAATTTTTGAAATTATCCTGATCGGCGGGGAGCTGCCATGAAAAAAGCCTTTTACCGTTTTGCCGCCGCTGTTGTTCTGTGCGGGGTTTTGTTTTCCTGCAAAAAAGCAGAAGCCGGTGATGTAAGGAACGGCGGGATTATTCTGGGTTTTTCCCAGATAGGGGCGGAAAGCGCCTGGCGGAACTGCAATACCCGCTCTGTTCAGGAAGCGGCGGAACAGGCCGGGATACAGCTGGTCTTTTTTAACGCCGAACAAAAACAGGAAAACCAGATTAAGGCCATCCGCTCTTTTATTGCCTACCAGGTTGATGTAATCGCCTTTGTTCCTATTGTGTCCGAAGGCTGGGAGAATGTGCTGGAAGAAGCCAGGGACGCAAAAATTCCTGTCCTAATCTGCGACCGCGAAATTACCCTGGAAGATCAAAGCCTGTATGCCGGATACCTGGGAACCGATTCGGCAGAGGAAGGACGGAACGCGGCGCGGTACCTGGTGCGGAAATTTATGGACCCGCCGCCGGACCCGCCGGATTCCTCTTTAGAGGACAGCCGAGGTTCCGGTGAAGTTCCCTCAAGGACCGGCCCCATCCGCATTGTGGAACTGCGGGGTACCGAAGGATCATCCCAGGCAGCAAAACGGGCCGGGGGGTTTAAGGAAGTGATTGGCGAGTACCCGGAATTCCGGATTATCTACAGCGAGTCCGGTGATTTTCTCCGTTCCAAGGGCTATGAATTGATGCGCGCGGTGCTGGATGAATACGAGGATGTTGATGTTGTCTATTCCCACAATGACAGTATGACTTTGGGAGCTATCGATGCCATGAAAGAACGGGGTATACGGCCCGGCACGGACATTGTAATCGTTACCATTGATGCGGAACAGGCGGCTATTAATGCCCTTAAACGGGGGGAGGTGAACTGCGTGGTAGAATGTAACCCCAAACAGGGGCCGGACATCATGGATCTGGCCCTTCGCCTTGCCCGGGGTGAATCAATTCCACGGATCAGTTATATGGAAGAAGAAGTATTTACCGAATGGGATGATCTTTCCACACTGCCTCCCAGGGGTTATTGATGGCATGGCCCAGAAAAATCCTGGAACGGCTTAAGCCGTTTTTTATCAGCGCCAGCATTATCAAAACTATCAAGAATTCCCATATCGTAATTATCGTTCTATTCCTTGTTCCCTTAATGTTGAGTATTGTGGCAACCATTTTTAATACAATCAGCTACAACCGGCTTATTACCAATGTGGATAAAACCAACCGCTTAAATCAGATTGTAAAAACCGAAATTGTCAACGAACTGTGGGACATTGTGGCGGGGAACAAATCCTTCGGGGACGGCGACCAGTACCGCATTATCAAGCGGATTAACAGGGAACTGGATGACATTATGAACAACACCAGGGCGATGGAAAACCGGCGTTTCCTGGAAGTGGCGGGCCGGGCGCTAAACACGCTGGAGCGGTATGTTAACCGGCTGGGGGCGCAGATGGAAGGACTGGCCCCGGTTATTGAAAATGAACAGATGCTTGACGAGATCCGCGGTGTTTCCACTTTGGTTTCTGAACTGCTCCAGGATTTTATTGTCCTAGAAATAGAATCCACCGCCGCAGAAAACCAGCGGATAAAAACAAGGGCGTTGATTCTTGGCGCTGCGGAATTGGTCATCCTTATTTTTGTGACCCTTTTTTCAGTGTTTGTCCGCACCTCGGTGGCCCGCAGCGTGGACCAGTCCATCGGTTCCCTGGTTTCCCTTTCCGGTTCCATTGCCGAAGGAAATCTCGACGCCCGGGCGGAAGTTCCCCATGTGCAGGAGCTGGAAAACCTTACGGAAGATCTTAATATCATGGCGGACAAAATTAAAACACTCATCGATGAAAATATCCGGGAACAGCGGAATCTGCAAAAGTCAGAGATGAAGGCCCTCCAGGCCCAGATAACACCGCATTTTTTATACAACACCATGGATTCCATTGTCTGGCTTGCCGAAGGTAACCGGAACGAAGAAGTTATTTCCATTACCCGGGCGTTCTCCGACTTTTTTAGGATTTCCCTTAACCGGGGGAATGAATGGGTGCGGGTCCAGGATGAATTTAAACATATAGAAAGTTACCTAACCATCCAGAAAATCCGGTACCGGGATATTCTGGATTATTCGGTACAATACGAAGAGGAGATGGAACAGCAGATCATGCTTAAACTGCTGCTCCAGCCCCTGGTAGAAAATGCCCTCTACCACGGCATAAAAAACAAACGGGGCCGGGGGCTTATCACTGTCCGGGGCTGGCAGGACGAGGACCAGGATTCCTCTTTAGAGGACAGCCGGGATTCCTTTGGAAACCAGAGTTTCCGGAGATACCTCCGGTTCAGTGTGGAGGATAACGGTATCGGCATGACAGGGGAACAGCTCTCTTCGGTAAAGGAACAGCTTGCGGAAACGCCGGATCTTTCACTGCCAGAGGGAAACCGCATTTATGGACTTTACAACGTGGCCAAAAGACTGGAATTATACTATAACAGGACGGATCTTTTGACCATCGACAGTACCTACAAAGAAGGCACTAGGGTAACGCTCCTCTTACCGGATTATTTTACCGGTCCCGGCGGAGAATCTTCCGTGGAGCAGCAGCATGTATAAGGTGTTCCTGGTGGAGGATGAGATTATCGTCCGGGAAGGCATCCGTAACAGCATTCCCTGGGACAAGACCGCCTATACGCTGGCGGGGGAAGCGCCGGACGGCGAGATGGCCCTTTCCATGATTCAGGACATTAAACCCGATATATTGGTTACCGACATCCGCATGCCTTTTTTGGACGGCCTGGCCCTTTCCCGGATTGTAAAAAAAACGCTGCCCTGGATAAAGATCATCATCCTTTCGGGCCATGATGAATTTGAATATGCCCGGGAAGCCATTTCTTTGGGGGTGGAGGAATACCTCCTTAAGCCCGTTTCGTCCCAGGAGATGCTTACGACGCTGGATAAAATTGCCGGGCGCATTGACGAAGAAAAAGAAAAACTCCATAACATCGAAAACCTTAAAGCTCAGATACGATCATCGGCGGATATACTGCGGGATAAATGGCTTTCCGATTTTGTAAACGGCAGAATTCCCGCGGCGGATGCCATTGAAAAGGGCCGGGAATACGGCGTGGATCTTTTGGCCCGGTTTTATATTGCTGCGGTCATCGGGATCAAAAGCCCCCGGGGAAAAGAAGGACAGCTGATACCGGTAAAAAAAATTCTGCAATCAATAATGAGCCAGTACCCCGACAGTATCTGGTTTGCCGAGGATGAAGAGCGTTTTGTACTGCTTATAAAAGAATTTCCCCCGGAGGTCCGCAGTTCCGAAGGCAGCGCGGAAGAATCGGTTTATGCCATAGCCCAGGCGTTTAAATACGAAGCGGAACGGAACACGGACTGCAAAATTATGGTGGGTATAGGTCCCGGTGCGGAACGGATTGGCGAAGTGGCCAGGTCGTACTCTGCGGCCCTTAAAATAACCAAGTACGGCATGACCAACGGCCTTTTCCAGATTGCCGACAGTACCCTGCTGCCCGAAGGGAACGATCTTTTTGATCCCGCAGGTCTTTTGGACATAAACGGGGATATGTTTTTGACACGGCTGCGTTATGCGGGCAAAAAGGATGTAAACGCCATCGTACAGGAATATACCAAAAGCCTGGAAAACAACTTTGGCGAAATACCGGCGTATTTTATTTTTGGCGAGATTATCGTGGCGGCCGCGAGGATTGTGGAAGACCTGGGAGGGGATTTGCGAACAGTCGCCCCCTTTAGCCTGGAAAAGGAAGAAGTCCGCCGGCTGGTGGGTTCCCGGGATATTTTTATCGAAACGATCAAGGCCCTCCTCTCTGCCGTTATCGAATACCGGGATTCCCATGCCGGGGGCAGGTACCAGTCGGTGATTGTTAAGGCCCGGGAATACATAAACCGGAATTTTGCAGAAGGGGATATCTCCCTCTATTCTACTGCATCCCATGTGGGAATCAGCCCCAATCATTTAAGTACCGTTTTTGCCCAGGAAACGGGGGAACATTTTATCGACTACCTTACCCGTATCCGGCTGGAAAAGGCCAAACAGCTTTTAAAAAATACCGCCATGAAAAGCGCCGACATTGCCGGGGAAACGGGGTTTAACGATCCCCACTATTTTAGCTATATCTTTAAAAAAAATGTGGGTCTTTCTCCCCGGGAATACCGGCTTGACCAGTAATCGTAAAAAAGCGTAACACAATTCGTAAAATTCTTACCTTTTTTGAAGTCATGGTTCTCTTTAATCCGGACGATGGAAAAAATTGAATGAAAGTCAGTAAGAAAAATCATGTACGGTTTTATCTTCCGGGGGTACCATGGGTCAACATTATTTATCTTCGAGGAGGAAGAAATGACGAAAAAAATTGCGGTAATCGGATTTCTGCTGGTATTAGCGGTAGGAATGGTTTTTCTGGGCTGTAACAAGCCGCCAAAAGACAATGGCTCCGGCCTTGTTTCGGTAGGCATCATCAACAACCCGCCTTCTGAATCTGGCTATCGTACTGCGAATGACAAGGACTTCAAGGATATTTTTACAAACGGCAACGGGTATGATGCTTCGTTCTCGTACAGCGACAAAATTGAAGAACAGCTTGTCGCGTTTAATCAATTTGTTACCAATGGCGTGGATTACATTCTCCTCTCTGCCGCTGCGACAGACGGCTGGGATGATGCTTTAAAATCCGCCCAGAAAGCGGGTGTTAAGGTATTCCTGTTTGACCGTATGGTTTCCGCATCCGACAGCCTTTATGAAGCCGCTGTGGTTTCTGATATGGCCCAGGAAGGCATAACCGCGGTTGCATGGCTTAAGGCCCAAAATCTTAGCAGCTACAACATTATCCATCTCCAGGGAGTTATGGGTTCCGATGCCCAGATAGGACGGACCGCCGCACTTGACGCGGAGTTTAGCGCCGGTCGGATGAAAAAAATTGTTCAGCAGACAGGTAACTGGAGCGCCGATGAAGCAAGAGCTGTTGTTCAATCCGTTATCAATGCGGGTACGGCATTCAATGTAATTTATGCCGAAAATGATGATATGGCAAAGGGCGCCGTCGCCGCTCTTGACGCCGCCGGTATTACCCACGGCGTTAAAGGAAATGTCGTTGTAATGGGTTTTGACTGCAACAAATGGGCGCTCAGGGAACTTCTTGCGGGCAACTGGAATTATGACGGTCAGTGCAGCCCCTTCCAGGCGGCTGTTATCAATGATATGATTAAAGGCACACGGCCCATTCAGAAGAAAGTAATTTCTGAGGAAAAGGGCTTTGATGCCACGGAAATTACACAGGCCGATGTTGACAAGTACGGTCTTGGTGAATAACGGGACAGGTATCTAAAATACGGTGCGGGCGCATGATGCTTTTTTATGACCCGCACCGCAATTTGAAAGGAGTGTTTTTTTATGGAAAAAGATACCGTATTAACCATGCGGAAAATACATAAGGTATTTCCGGGAGTCCGGGCTTTATGTGATGTGGATTTCACCCTTCGTAAAGGCGAGATTCATGCCCTCATGGGTGAAAACGGAGCGGGCAAATCAACTTTAATAAAAGTTTTAACCGGGGTTTATATAAAAGATGCAGGAGAAATTCATATAAATGGAATTGATAAGCCAATAAATATTAAATCGCCCCAGGAAGCGCAGGATCTAGGCATTAGTACGGTGTACCAGGAAATTACCCTCTGTCCCAATTTGACCGTAGCAGAAAATATATTCATTGGCCGCAGTAAGTCCAATGTGGTAAACTGGACAAAAATGAGAAAGAAAGCGGGAAATATACTTGATAACCTTGGCATTCCCGCCAAACCGGTCCAGCAGCTTGGGAATTGTTCGCTGGCGGTACAGCAGATGGTCGCAATCGCCCGGGCGGTTGACATGGACTGCAAGGCGCTGATATTGGATGAGCCCACTTCATCGCTTGACGATAATGAGGTGGCAAAATTATTTTCTCTTATGCGCGATTTAAAAAGCCGTGGAACCGGAATTATTTTTGTTACGCACTTTCTTGAACAGGTTTACGAGGTATGCGACAGAATTACGGTTCTGCGTAACGGCGATCTTATTGGCGAATACGGAATTAAGGATTTGCCGCGCTTTGAGCTTATATCGAAAATGCTGGGTAAAGATTTGAATGCGCTTTCAGAGATTCGCCACAAGGAAGAAGCGGCCCCGGATGTGCAAAGCGCTCCTGTTTATGAGGCAGACGGACTTTCAAGTACTGCCGGGATTAGGCCGTTTAACTTTCAAATCAGACAAGGTGAGGTCAATGGGTTCACCGGTCTCCTTGGTTCCGGGCGCAGCGAAAGTGTCCGGGTTATTTTTGGGGCCGACAAAGTTACCGGCGGTACAGTAAAGGTGGGCGGCAGGAATGTAAAAATATCAAGCCCCATCGAAGCTATGAAAAATGGCATTGGTTACCTGCCGGAAGACCGCAAAAACGACGGCATAATAGCCGATTTGTCGGTACGGGAGAACATAATTTTGGCTCTGCAGGTTATGAAAGGTTTTTTCAAGCCCTTTACTAAAGCCCAGGCCCAGGCATTCGCCGATGAATATATAAAAGCGCTCAATATTAAAACATCCTCCGCAGACACTCCTCTTAAAACACTTTCCGGCGGGAACCAGCAAAAAGTTATACTTGCCCGCTGGCTCCTGACGCACCCGAAGTATCTTATCCTTGATGAACCCACCAGAGGTATTGATATAAGTGTCAAAGTGGAAATACAAAAACTGGTATTACGCCTCGCCGAAGAAGGCATGAGCATTACTTTTATTTCATCCGAGATGGAAGAAATGCTTCGTACCTGTTCCCGTTTAATTGTCATGAGAGACCGCCATGTGGTGGGTGAGCTTTCCGGCGACAGGATGACCCGGGATAACATAATGCATACGATTGCGGGAGGTACGGAATAACAATGGACAGCAACAAACCGGTTTTCCAGCGATTTATAAAATCCCATTTAATAACGATTTTTGGCCTGGTATTGATTTTCCTGTTTGACCTTATCATAAATCCGGGGTTTTTTAAAATTTCCACTGTTATAAATAATGCGGGTAATACCGTTTTAACGGGAAATTTAATAAGCATTATTGATAACGCATCGGAACTGGTAATATTGGCGCTGGGAATGACGCTGGTAACGGCCGCTTCGGGAGGACAGGACATTAGTGTGGGCGCGGGTATTGCCATAGCCGGCAGTGTAATGCTTAGGGTTCTGTGCGGTAATCAGGTTGCCCCCGAACTGATGCAGGCACCGATAATTGTTGCTTTATTGGCGGGCTGTATAGCGGCGATGATTTGCGGCGCTTTTAACGGAACCCTGGTAGCGGTTTTTAGAATTCAACCCATGGTAGCTACGCTTATTTTATTTACCGCCGGACGATACATCGCATATTGGATCAACGGCGGAAAACTGCCGATTGTCTCGGAGCCGCAGTTTAAATATTTTGGAAGTTTTATTCCCGGAGTGCCAATCCCTACGCCTGTTTTTATTGTAATAGGATGTATGGTTATAATGGCGCTGGTATTAAAATACACAAATCTTGGCCTTTACACCCAGGCTGTGGGGATTAACGAAAAGTCAGCACGCTTAATCGGGCTTAACCCTGTTTTTATCAGGTTCTTGGCTTATGTGATTATGGGTCTTTGCGTGGCTGTCGCCGCTTTTATCAAGGTTTCAAGGAATGCCACAATCAACCATACTACTATTGCAGCGGACATTGAAATGGACGCTATTTTAGCTGTAGCTATCGGCGGAAACGCTCTGGGCGGCGGTAAGTTCAGTTTAAGCAGTTCAGTAATCGGCGCATATACTATTCAGGCTTTAATGACAACCCTCTATGCGGTCGGAGTAAGTTCAGACTCGCTTAAAGCATTTAAAGCTATGGTGATCATAGTTATCGTTGTTGTAAGCTCGCCGGTGGTTAAAGATTTTTTAAGCAAAACCAGGCAAAAATCTTTTAGTTCCCCTGTCGCCGTACAAGGAGACAAAATAGCATGATAAAGAATAGAGAACCTCTTACAGACGCCAACTTGCTGCTTGCCATAACTGTTTGTATATTTGCCGTTATGTACATCAGCTCCATAGCTGCTTTTGGAGGCGGCTTTACCAGATCGCAGCAATTTTTTAATTTATTTAACGAGAATGCGGCGCTTATCATTATTTCCTGCGGTTTAAGCGTTGTTATGGTAGGCGGCGGCATAGATATTTCGGCGGGCGGCGTAACCGCTTTGGTATGTATGAGCTGCGTCGTCTGCATGGACGATCTGGGTTTTGGGGTTTTCGGTTCATTGTTATTGGCCTTGACCATAGGGCTTGCCTTTGGCGCCCTGCAGGGTTTTCTGGTTTCCTATCTGGAAGTTCAGCCGTTTATTGTTACCCTTGCGGGAATGTTTTTGGCAAGGGGCGTAACAACAATGGTGGAAGTTAAACCCCGTTCTGTGCAGGATGAAATGTTTAACGCCCTGCGAAAGATAGAAATTACTATCCCGGGGATTGGTTACCAGGCCAGGAACGGCAATTATATTGACGCCACAATTGAGGTGGGTGTTATCATTGCGCTCTTGGTAGTGGTTGGTATCTTTTGTATTCTTAAATGGACAAGGATTGGCCGTAATCTTTATGCTATAGGCGGTAATATCCAAAGTGCGCTTATGCTGGGCATAGATGTTAAGCGTACAAAGTTTTATTCCTATTTGCTTTGCGGATTTTTGTCGGGAATAGGGGGTTATGTTTATCTTATGCATACCGGTTCCGGGTCAGTTACCCAGGCAACGGGCGCTGAAATGAAAGCTATCGCCTCTTCTATTATCGGGGGAACACTGCTCACCGGAGGAGTGGGCAATGTTATTGGGACACTCTTTGGCGTACTATCGCTGGGAACGATTAATAACATAGTAATCGCCCTAAGGCTTATCGGGCCCTGGTGGCAGGGTATTACCACGGGAATTATGCTGTGCTTCTTTATTGTTTTACAAAGTCTTATCTTACGATACAGGGGCATGCTGCGTTTTTCCAGAATAAAAAAGATCTCTTAGGGGTGATTGACTTGACATAAATAAATCTCGAGTATATTGTATAAGTAGGTAAATTTTATGGCTAATATTGTAAAAATGACGAATTTAATTAAAGAATCTGTCCTCAAATTTGTACCGGCAAAATATATATACCTTTTTGGCTCCTATGCTTATGGAAATCCAACAGAAAAAAGTGACGTTGATATTTATATTGTACTACCTGATAATATTGTTAATATATCGGAAATTTATACAAAAATAATTGTTGATTTAGGTGACAAAAAAATATTTTTTATTGATTTGTTATTAAATAGGGAAAGTGTTTTTAATGAAAGAATAAAAGAAAACATTCTCGAAAAAACAATTTATCAGAAAGGGAAAATCATTTACCATGAACATTAAAGATGTAAAAGAGTGGTTAATAATTGCTGATGATGATTTTGATTCAGCAAATATTTTAAATGCAGCAGTTAGAAAACATAATGAAATTATCTGTTATCTTTGTGCACAAGCGGTAGAAAAATATTTAAAAGGCTATTTGATCTATAATAATATTGTACCTGAAAGAAACGGAAAAAGATGTAAAATAGGCCAACTGCACATAACACCCGCTATATATATAATAATGCGATTAACGAACAGGCATCAAAAACATATACATCATTCATAGTTCAAGTTCTTGGCATCTAGGGCAGACCTTTACAGGCAACCGCAAAACACGTAATGCCTAAGAGAAACCCCTTGAATTTCCCCCAAAAAGTGCTATACTGATTGGTAACATAAACCTGGTAAGGAAACGAGGCGAGCTATGAAATTGCTGACTAAAAGAGTAAGTTACCCCCCCACTCCCGTCCCCCCTCCCCCCTCAACCCGCACGCCCTCCCACCTACACCACTCACATACTACTCTTCTCGACACATATCTCTATCACTTCCATCACTATACTCCACTCCCCTCATCCCTC